>JAJZGE010000089.1 GCA_021798675.1 Pseudomonadota bacterium
CCGCTGTGCTCATGCACGCGCACGCCCTGCCCGGCCGCCGCGGCCGCGAGGCCGAGCGCATAGTTGAGCGGATGCAGATGCAGCGCGTCACGTTCGTATAGACCGTCGTGGTAGCGCCCGCTGCGCACGCGCTCGCGCAGTTCCTGCTGCGGCAGCCATTGCCACTGCACGCCGTAGTGCTCCGCCAGCAGCTGCTGGCGCCGGCGCAGCACGGCCGGGTCGCGGAACCAGTTGGCCCAGATCACGCCCTCGTCGACCATGTCGCAGTCGATCGCATAGTCGGCGACGCGCCGGCGAATGCGCTGCACTGCCTCGGTGGTGAGGTCGAACATCGCACGCGCGCGCGCCTCGCCGCGTTGCGCCAGCAGCGCCTGCTCGCCCAGCGAGTAGCCGGCAAAGACGAAGCCGCCGTTGCGGCCGGAGGCACCGAAGCCGATCTGCTCGCGCTCCAGCAGCACCACCTCGCGCACGCCACGCTCGGCCAGGCCCAGCGCCGTGTTGAGGCCCGCATAGCCGCCGCCGATGATCGCCACGCGCGCATGCGCGCTGCCCTGCAGCGGCGCATAGGGCGCATACGGCCTGGCGGTGGCGCGGTAATAGGACGGGGCCAGCGGCGACTTCATGGCGGCAGCGACACCTCGGTGCGGACGCGGAAGCGGCGAGCATAGCGCAGCGCGCGGGTGCCGCTTCCGCCGGGCTACTCCACCAGGCTCACGCCGAGCGGACGCTGATTGCTGCGGCCATGCTCGTCGCCCACCCGCGCCGTGTAGCTGCCTGCGGCCGGTGGCTGCCAGTAAAGCGCCTGGCCCGGCGCACTGTGGCCGATATAGGCGTCGTTGACGAACCAGTACAGCGCATGCACATCGGCATCGGTAGTGGCGGTGAAGGCGATCCGCTCGCGCCCCAGCTGCGCCAGCCGCAGCGCATAGGTGCCGCCATGCAGCGGCGAGGTGATCTGCGGCGGATCGCCGACGAGCGTGCCGGTTTTCCAGTACACCGGCAGGCGGTCGGGCTGCGCGCTGCTGGTCTCGTCCGGACGCCGATTCTTGCGCAGCATGTCCATCACCATGAAGCTGGCTTCGTCGCTGAGCACCAACTTCACTGCCCCGGCGGCACAGACGGCATGCTGATGCCCGGGCGAACCGCGCTGCCCGCCGCGCACGCAAAAGCCCGACAGTCGCGCAACTGCCGGGGTTTAGGGAAAGTGAAGCCGCGCGCTAACGCCAACGGCGCAGCCACCGCGGCCTCAGAGCCGGCCGACGAACTCGCGCACGACCTCGGCCAGCTTCGGATCCTGCATCGCCATGTGCATGGTGGCGCGCACCAGGCCGGCCTTGTTGCCGCAGTCGAAGCGGGTGCCTTCGAACCGGTAGGCCAGCACCTTGCCCTGCTCCTTGAGCAGCGCGTCGATCGCATCGGTCAGCTGGATCTCGCCGCCGGCGCCCGGAATGGTCTGCTCCAGCAGCTGGAAGATCCGCCCCGGCAGCACGTAACGGCCGACCACGGCAAGGTTGGAGGGCGCCTCGGCCGGCTTGGGTTTCTCCACCATGTGGCGGATCCGCGCGCTGCGCTCGTCGATCGCCGTGGCGTCGACGATGCCGTACTTGTCGGTCTCGTTCGGCGGCACTTCCTCCACCGCGATCACGCCGGCCTGCTGGGCTTCGGCGAGTTCGGCCATCTGCCGCAGCGCGCCCTTGCCGCTGCCGATCGCGCCGTTCCAGATCAGGTCATCGGGCAGCACCACGCCGAACGGCTCGTCGCCCACCACCGGTTTGGCACACAGCACGGCGTGACCCAGACCCAGCGCCTCCGGCTGGGTCACGAAGATCGCCCGCACGTGCCGCGGCAGGGTGCCCTGCACCAGCGCCAGCAGCTCGTCCTTGCCCTTTTCCTGCAGCTTCGCCTCCAGCTCGTAGGCCTTGTCGAAGTAGTCGGCGATCGCATGCTTGTAGCGATTGGTGACGAAGATCAGCGTGTCGGCGCCGGCATCGACCGCCTCGTCGACGGCGTACTGGATCAGCGGCTTGTCCAGTACCGGCAGCATTTCCTTGGCCACCACCTTGGTGGCCGGCAGAAAGCGGGTGCCGAGGCCAGCCACGGGGAATACCACCTTGCGCAGGGGTTTGCTCACTCACTTTTCTCCGGATGGGTGCGACGAATCGAGATGACATTGTCCGGCTGCGCGACTTCGCTCCAGCGGAACGAGGGCAGCAGGCTGGACACGCAGCGGCGCAATTCGTCTTCGTTGTAGACAGCCTCCGCCTCGGCGGCCTTGTTCAGCAGCGCCTGCAGCAGCTCCCACGAGACTTCGCGGTGCTGCGCCAGGAAAATCTTCGCGTGCTCGGTGGCGCGATAGTTTTCCAGCGGGTGGAAAAGCTCCTCGAACAGTTTTTCGCCGGCGCGCAACCCGGTATAGACGATCGGGATCTCGCTGCCCGGCTTCTTGCCGGCGAGGCGGATCATCTGTTCGGCCAGATCGCGGATCTTCACCGGCTCGCCCATGTCGAGCGCGTAGATCTCGCCGCCCTTGCCGATGCTGGCCGCCTGCAGGATCAGTTGGCACGCCTCGGGGATCGTCATGAAATAGCGCGAGACCTCCGGATGCGTCACGGTGACCGGGCCGCCGTCGCGGATCTGCCGGCGGAACAGCGGCACCACCGAGCCGGCTGAATCCAGCACGTTGCCGAAACGCACCGTCATGTAGCGGGTTTCAGCGTGTGCATCGAGGTTCTGGCAGTAGATCTCGGCCACCCGCTTGCAGGCTCCCATCACGCTGGTCGGATTGACCGCCTTGTCGGTGGAGATCAGCACGAAGCATTCGACGCCGGTTTCGCGGGCCACATCGGCGACCGTGCGCGTGGCCAGCACGTTGTTGCGGAACGCCGTGCGCAACTGTCCCTGCAGCATCGGCACATGCTTGTAGGCGGCAGCGTGGAACACCACCTGCGGCATCGCCTGCGCGAACACTTTCTGCATCGCCACCTGATCGCCACAGTTGGACAGGATGCTTTCCAGAATGAGCTCGGGAAAGTCCGCCCGCAGCTCCTGGGTGATGCGGTACAGGTTGTACTCGCTCTGCTCCACCACGATCAGCGACTGCGCACCCATGCGCGCGATCTGCCGGCACAGTTCCGAGCCGATCGAACCGCCGCCTCCGGTCACCAGCACGCGGCGGGTGGTCAGCGTGGACCGGATCGCCGTCCAGTCGAGCTCCACCGCGTCACGACCAAGCAGATCGTCGATCGCCACCTCCTTGATCTGGTTGAACTGGGCGCGGCCGGCGACCACGTCCTCCAGCCGTGGCACCGTGCGATATGGCAGTCCGGTGGCATCGCACAGCGCCACCACACGCCGCATCTCGCTGGTCGAGGCGGCCGGCAATGCGATCAGCAGCATGTCCACGGCCGCCTCGCGCGCAACCTCGGGCAACTGGTCGAGGCGACTCAATACCGGGTGGCCGTTGATGCTGGCGCCGCGCAGGCTGGGTTTGTCATCGACAAAACCCACCACTGCGTAGCGACTGTCTCGACGCAGATCGCGCGACAGCACTTCGCCGGCCCGGTCGGCGCCCACGATCAGCACCCGTTTGACTTTCTGGTTCTGCAGCAGTTCGCTGCGGCTGTCCTTCCAGAAGCGATAGGCCAGCCGGGGCGTACCCAGCATCAGGGCGAGAACGGCCGGATAGATCAGCAGCACCGAGCGCGGCACGCCGTCCAGCCGGTTGTACAGGAACAGCGTGATGTAGATCGCGAACGCGCCGATCACCACCGCACGCAGGATGTTCCACAGGTCGGGCAGGCTGGCGAAGCGCCAGACGCTCTTGTACAGCCCGGTCCAGCGAAAAATCAGCCCCTGCACCAGCAGTACCACCGGAAATTCCAGCAGGTGGTAGCTGACGATCTCGTCGGCTCCGAACGAATAGCGCAGCTGCTTGGCGATCCACCAGGCCAGCGCCGCCATCGCCAGGTCGTGCAGCACGACCGCGATGCGCGGGTGGATGACACCGATCAATTTACGCAACGACATGACGATCCTTCGACAGGTTGCGCCGCAGGCAGCGACGTTTCAGCGCCAGCCAGATGGCTGCCGCGCCCAGGTAAACGAGGATACTAACGGGCAGCGCCACCTCCGGATGACTGCAAGCCAACCAGGCGGCCGGCGCCGCCACCAGCAGATTCCAGCCCATGTAGGCCGCATCCACCCCGCCATGGGTGGCACCGCTGCGTACCAGCCACTGATACAGATGCTCGCGATGCGCGGCTTGCCACTGCCGGCCCCGCCAGATGCGGGTCAGTAGCGTCAGGCTGGCATCGGTCACGAAGGCCGAGCACAGGATCAGCGCTGGCCACAGCAGGGCGGGTTGTCGCTGCCACAGCATCGCGCTGAGCGCAAAGATCAGCAGGCCGAGGCTGCCGCTGCCCACGTCGCCCATGAAAATCCGCGCCGGCGGCCGGTTGTAGCCCCAGAACCCGAGCGTGGCGGCGGCGACCACGGCCGCCGCGATCGCCAACGACGGCTGTGCCGCGTCGACGGCCAGCAGCGCCAGGCCGCTGGTCACGAAGATCGCCTGCTGTGCCAGCAGGCCGTCGATGCCGTCCATGAAATTATGCAGGTTGATGCTCCAGGCGCCGGCGCCCAGCAGCAGCGGCAGCCACCATCCCGACAGGCCGCTGGCGACCAGCGCGAGTGAAAAACCCAGCACCGCCAGCAGCTGCGCGCCGAGTCGCGGCCACACCGGCAGCGGCTGATGATCATCCCACCAGCCAGCCAGCGCGACCAGCGCAAGTGCGCCCACCACGCTGATCATCACACCGGGCGGCCAGCGCTCAGGGCGCATCAGCCACGCCCCGGACATGCAAATCAACGTCGCGACCACCACGCCCAGACCGCCGCCTCGTGGCGTCGGCAGGATATGCGAACGGCGGTGCCCGGGCTGATCCAGCAGGCCGCGGCGGTGTGCGTAGGCAATCGCCGCGCGCACCAGCAGCAGCGCCAGCAGCAGCGCCAGCAGCGGCCATCCGATGGCCGTGAACCGGTCCGTCTCACTCACTGGCAACGCCATGGATCGGCCGGATCGTGCTCCAGCTCTTGCAACTGGGACACTGCCAGTGATGCGCCTTGGCGCCGAAGCCGCAGCGGCTGCAGCGGTACATCGCCTGGCCCTCCAGCAGCTTGCGGGTGAGATCGCGCAGGATCAGGAAATTCTCCCGCGCCTCGCCATCGATCTTGTCCATGGTGGCGTCGATAAGGGCCATCAGGCCGCGCACCGACGGGCGCTGACGCAGCTGCGCGGTGAGGAAATCGATCGACGCGCGTTCGCCGTCGCGCTGGCGATAAAGCTGGGCCAGCGCCAGCACCGGCGAAATGCCGTGGTAGCGACCCAGCAGCTCGCGCAGAAAACTCTCTGCACGCTCCATCTGCTGCGCATGCGCGTAGCTGTTGAGCAGCGGCGGCAAAATGTCCGGCGTGAAAGCCGCGTCGGCCTGGATCGCCGCCTCATAGGCGTCCACCGCCTCGAGGTAATGGCCATCCTCGGACTGCAGACGGCCGGTGAGCATGAACGCCCTGACGCAATCGGCCTGGCATTCGAAGGCCTGCCGCAGGTACTCGCGCGCCTCGGCCAGCGCGCCATGTTGGCGCGAGCGGTCTGCCAGCTCGCAGTAGAACTGGGCAATCATCGACGCCTCGTCCTCGCCGGTCATCACCTCCAGCCGGCGCGCGTGTTCGATGGCCTTGTACCAGTCGCGCTCGTGCTGGTAGATCGCGATCAGGTGGCGCAACGCCGAGGGCGCGTGCGCATCCATCGCCACCAGGTCGGAAAACAGCGCCTCGGCGCGATCAAGCAGCCCGGCCCGCATGTAGTCCTCGCCCAGCTCCAGCAAGGCCACGGTCTTCATCGCATCCGACAAGCCCGGGCGCGAGACCAGATGCTGATGCAGGCGGATCGCCTGCTCGACCTCGCCGCGGCGGCGAAACAGGTTGCCCAGCGCGAGGTGGGTTTCCACCGTGTCGCGGTTGTATTCGGCCAGCCGCAGGAACACCTCGATCGCCTTGTCCTGCTCCTCGTTGAGCAGGTAGTTCAGGCCGCGAAAATAGTCCGAGGACAATTCACTGACCTCGGCTCCGGAGCGGCGCGCCGCCCACCAGCGCGAGGCCCACCAGCCCAGCACGAAGGCTGCCGGCACCAGCAGCAGCAACTCATTGGCGAGCTTCATGGAGCAGGCGGCAGCGGCTTGCCGGCATCGCGCCGCTGTCGATGGCGCTGGCGCGACTGCAGGCCAGCCCACGCCGCAAGGCCGCCCAGCAGCCAGCCGATCGCCAGGGCGCCGAGCAGTGCCGCCCCCTTCGGAAGGTGCACCTGGGTGAACGCGAAATCGTACGTCACCAGCTCGGCATTGAGCGCACCCAGCACCACGCCGGCCACGATGAATACAGCAAAGATGGATATCACAAGCAGTCGCATGCGGCGACTTTACCCGATTGGACGTGACAGGCACAGGCGTTGCCTGCCCGCGCAGCCATCGCCGCGCACCCGATCATGACACGCTGGCAGGGTGCATCCGCCAGGCACAAAAAAGGCAGGATCGGTCTGCGCCACCTGCCTGCAGTCGCACGCGGTCAGGACGTCAATGGGCGGCAGAATCGCCGCCGTCTTCCAGATGCTGGTTGACGCGCTCGCGCAGCTCCTTGCCGGGTTTGAAATGTGGCACATGCTTGCCCGGCAGCGCCACAGCATCGCCCGTCTTCGGATTGCGCCCCATGCGTGCCGGCCGGTAGTGCAGCGCAAAGCTGCCGAAACCGCGCACCTCGATGCGTTCGCCGTGGGCCAGCGCGTGACTCATCTGTTCGATTACGCTCTTGACGGCCATTTCGACGTCGGCAAACGCAAGATGGGTCTGGCGCCTGGCCAGCGCCTCGATCAATTCGGATTTGGTCATGGGACCCCAATGTCCGTGACGTGAAACGGCGGGGCGGCAAAGCGCCGCCCCGCATGAGACTGTCGCAAAGATCAGTCGGCCTT
>JAJZGE010000090.1 GCA_021798675.1 Pseudomonadota bacterium
GACCATCGGCACGTGGTGGTTCCAGACCCTGCACTGGTCGGGCACCAGCTTCGGCGCGATCTTCTCGACCATGGGCATCGCCTCGCTGTTCATGCCTTCGCTGGCCGGCATCGTGGCGGACAAGTGGGTCAACGCGGAGCGCCTGCACGGCCTGTTCCATGTCCTTGGCGCGGCGGTGCTGTTGGCGATACCGCATGCGGGCGATCCGGAGCAGATGTTCTGGGTGGTGCTGCTGTACATGTGCTTCTACATGCCCACCATCTCGCTCTCCATCGCGGTGGCGTTCAACGCGCTGAAGCGGGAGGGTATGGACGTGGTGACCACCTACCCGCCGATCCGCGTGTGGGGCACGGTGGGCTTCATTGCCGGCACGTGGACCACCAGCCTGTTCGGTTTCAAGGCTTCCGCCACGCAGTTCGAGGTCGCCGCAGCGGCTTCACTGGTGTTGGGCCTATATGCCTTCACCTTGCCCAAGTGCCCGCCGAAGCTGGTTGCTGCGAACAACCGCAGCCTGACCGACCGCCTCGGCCTCACTTCGTTCGTGCTGTTCAAGAACCGCAACATGGCGGTGTTCTTCGTCTTCACCATGCTGCTGGGCGCGGCGCTGCAACTCACCAACGCCTACGGCGACGCCTTCCTCAGCGACTTCGTCAAGGTACCGGCCTACGCCAACCTGCTGACAGTGAAGTACTCCACCATCATCGTCTCGATCTCGCAGGTATCGGAAACGCTGTTCATCCTCACCATCCCGTTCTTCCTGAAACGCTTCGGCATCAAGGCCGTGATGACGATGAGCATGCTGGCCTGGGTGCTGCGCTTCGGCCTGTTCGCGTTCGGCAACCCGGATCCGCTCGGCGGGCTGTGGATGATCGTGCTGTCGTGCATCGTCTACGGCATGGCCTTCGACTTCTTCAACATCTCCGGTCAACTGTTCGTCGAAAGCCAGGCGGATCCGAAGATCCGCGCCAGCGCGCAGGGCCTGTTCATGCTGATGACCAACGGCGTGGGCGCGGTGCTGGGCAGCCTGGCCGCCGGCTTCGTGATCGACCGCTTTTTCACCAACCACACGTGCAACGACGCCGTGCTGATCTGCAAGGACTGGCGCGGCATCTGGCTGGCCTTCGCCGGCTACGCGCTGGTGATGGCCGTGCTTTTCGTGCCGCTGTTCAGGCACCGGCACGATCCGGCGGCGGCCCGCGCCGTGCCCACGCACTGAATCAGCCCGCCAGCTTGCTGGCCTGCACCTGGTCGCGGCCGCCGCTCTTGGCAGCGTACAGCGCGATGTCCGCGGCGCGCATCCAGCTCGACAGGTCGTGGCAACGCACGCCGTCGAACGGCGCCACGCCGACGCTGATGGTGAGGCGTTCCACCGGCAGGTCGTCGGGCAGGCGCAACTTGGCCACCCCCTCGCGCAAGGCTTCGGCCAACCGCACGCCCGCCTGCAGGCCGATGCGCGGGCACAGCACGGCGAATTCCTCGCCGCCGATGCGCGCCACGAATCCCGGCGGATCGACGGCACCGCCCAGGTAATCGGTGAGCAGACGCAGCACGCGGTCGCCCTGCAGATGGCCGGCGCTATCGTTGATGTGCTTGAAGTGGTCGATGTCGATGATCAGCAACACATGCTGCACGGCATGCGGATCGCCCTGGCGCACCAGCAGGTCGTTGGCGTGCTGCTGGAACGCACGGCGGTTCGCGATGCCGGTGAGCGGATCGCGCAGGGCAAGCGCCAGCAATTCGGCCGCATGCCTGCGCTGCGCGCGCAGCAGCAACACGAGCAGGCCGACGATCAGCAGCAGCGCCACCACCAGCAGTGCGATCGTCGTGTTCACCAGCCGCTGGCGCCGTTGCTGTTCGCGCCGGCGCTCGGCTTCGGCTTTCGCAGCCTTGAGCTGAAGGTCCTTCAGTTCGTTGGCACGCTCCAGCTCGGTGATGCGCAATTCCTTTTCGCGCACCGCGTAGCGTTGCGCCAGTTCGGCCTCGATGGCGCGGGAAGCCGGCGTGTCGGTGGCGCGGTCGAGCTTGCTGGCCTCGCGTTCGTCGGCCAGCGCCTGGCGCAGGTCGCCGGCCTGCTCGGCCATCCGGCTCTCCACCCGCAGCATGTCGGTCAGCTGGCCATTGATGCCGGCCTTGCGCGCCCGCGCCACCGCTTCGCGCATGTCCGCATAGGCTTCGCGGTGCATGCCCAGCGCGGCCTCGGCGCGCGCGATGTCGGTACTGGAATCCAGCGAGTCGCTGATGCGCCCGGCGGCCAGCTCCTGCTTCAACGACGTCCGCGACAGTGCCAGCGCTTCGCGTGGATGGCCCTGCTTCAGGTACATCTGCGACAGGTTGTCGCCCACCATCACCACCAGTTGCGGCGCCTTGGCCTTGGCGTAGTACCGGCGCGCCTGCTCGTAGGCCGTGGCCGCCGCGTCGACGCTGTCCTGCGTGGCCAGCGCCAGGCCGATGTCGTTCTCGGCATCGCCCATGCCGAATTCGTCGCCCAGCGCCCGGTACTCGGCCAGCGCCTGCCGGCACAGCGGCAGCGCCTTGGCCGGCTTCTCGTCCAGCGTGTACGCATCGCAGAGCTGGAAACGCGCCCAGGCCACGGTGCTTGGATCGGTATCGCCCAGCACCTGCTCGGCCGCCTTCAGCGCCTCGCCGACGCCGTCGCCGAGGTTGTTCGC
This sequence comes from Pseudomonadota bacterium, assembly GCA_021798675.1. The sequence goes on from JAJZGE010000090.1 coordinate 2,670, forward strand.
AATATCGTGGCGGGCGCGCAGGAAACCCGCGGCGGCGGCGGCCAGCCGGTCGTGATCGACCGTGGCCAGGCTGTCCAGCCGCAGGGTTGCCTCGGCCAGCGCGGCATCGTCGTTGCTGTTGATCGCCGCGGTGCCCATGCCCCACAGCATTTCGCGCTCCTGCGCAGGCGGCAACGCCGCGCCGGCCTGGTCGAGCCGGTGGCGTACCACGGCGATCAGGCCGTGCGGGTCGGACACCGCGCGTTCGCGCCAGGCGTTCATGTGCGCCGCGCTGGCGGGCATCGCCACCAGCGCCAGCAATACGCCTAACCAGATCCTTCGCCGCATCCGGAACACGCCCCCGTCCATCGGCCGATCATAGCTTTTCACGAATGGATCGGGCACGGGCCTTACAATGGGCCAATGCAGATCGGCCCCTACCGCATCGACCCGCCGCTGGCGCTGGCCCCCATGGCCGGCGTCACCGACAAGCCGTTCCGCCTGCTGTGCAAGCGACTGGGCGCGGGGCTGGCCGTGTCCGAGATGACCACCGCCGACCCGCGCCTGTGGCACACGCGCAAGTCGCTGCGCCGCATGGATCACCAGGGCGAGCCCGAGCCGGTGAGCGTGCAGATCGCCGGCTACGACCCGGCCATGCTGGCCGAGGCTGCGCGCTTCAACGTGGCCAACGGCGCCCAGATCGTCGACATCAACATGGGCTGCCCGGCCAAGAAAGTGTGCAATGTCTGGTCGGGCTCCGCCCTGCTGCAGGACGAGCCGCTGGTGGCGCGCATCTGCCAGGCCGTGGTCGATGCGGTCGAGGTGCCGGTGACGCTGAAGATCCGCACCGGCTGGGACCGCCAGAACAGGAACGCTCTGAGCATCGCGCGAATCGCCGAGGATGCCGGCATCGCCGCGCTGGCCGTGCACGGCCGCACCCGCGCCGACAAGTACGAGGGCGAGGCCGAGTACGAAACCATCGCCGCGGTGAAGGCCAGCGTGCGCATCCCGGTGTTCGCCAACGGCGACGTGACCACGCCGCAACAGGCCAGCCACGTGCTGGCCGCCACCGGCGCGGACGCGCTGATGATCGGCCGCGGCGCCCAGGGCCGGCCGTGGATCTTCCGCGAGATCGCCCACTACCTCGCCACTGGCGAACGGCTGCCCGAGCCGACACCGGATCAAGTCGCCACGATCCTGCTCGGCCACCTGGAACATCTCTACGCCTTCTACGGCGAACAGGCCGGCGTGCGCATCGCGCGCAAGCACCTGGGCTGGTATGCCAAGGACCGGCCCGAGAACGCCGCGTTCCGACAGGTGGCGAACCGCGCCGAAAGCGCGCAGGAGCAGTTGCGGCTGGTCCGTGATTACTTCGAGGCGCTGGCGGCGGGCGAGCGCATGGCAGCCTGAGCAGGCTGGCGAGCGCCGTGCTTCAGGCCGCCAGTTCCCGCGGCATTTCCACTATCGTCAGGCGCAACCGCGGCGGCAGTTCGGCCAGCACCTCGCCGCGATGGCCGAGCAGGCGCAGGGCGCCGTCCGTGTCCTCGGTCAGCACGGTGAGGCTTTCCACCCAGTCGCCGTCGTTGGCGTAGATCAGGCCGTTCCGTTCGATCAGCGCGGCGCGGTGGATGTGGCCGCAGACGATGCCGTCGAGCCGGCGCCGCGCCGCGTCGTCCAGCCCCGCCTGCACGAAGCGTTCGATGTAGCGCTCGGCGGCGCCGCTGCGCTGCTTGACGAAGGCGGACAGCGACCAGTAGCGCAGGCCGAGTCGGCGGCGCACGAGGTTGAGCCAACGGTTGCAGCTGAGGATGCGGTAGTAGATCCAGTCGCCCAGTCGCTCCTGCAAACCGCCGAACTGGGTGACGTTGTCGAAGTCGTCGCCATGCGTGACCAGCAGGCGGCGGCCGTCGGCGGTGACGTGCACCACGCGGCGTCGCACCCGCATGCCGGGCAGCATCAGGCCGCACACGCGGCGCAGCGGGCGGTCGTGGTTGCCCGGCACGTAAATGATTTCCGTGCCGCGCGCATGCAGGGCGTGCAGCGCCTCGATCACCCGCGTGTGTGCGCCGCTCCACTGTGAGCGGCGCTGCATCATCCACCACAGGTCGACGATGTCGCCCACCAGGTACAGCTGCCGGCAGCGCAGGCCGTCGAGGAAGTCCGCCAGCTCCGCCGCGTGGCAATGCCGCGTGCCCAGGTGCACGTCGGAAATGAACACCGCGTTCCATGGCCGCTGCGCGGTCGCGACGCCGCGCTTCACGCCACCGCTCCGTGCTGCCGCTGCAGGTAGCGCTGGCGCTTGCGTGGCCGCAGCTGCGCCAGGTCCACCTCGATCAGGCCGTCGATGGAGCCGCTGAAGTCCGGATCGACGCCGAAGGCGAGGAAGCGTGTGCCGCCGGGTTCGCACAGTTCGGTGTACTGCTTGTAGAGCATCGGCACCGAGGCGCCGAGCCGGGCGAGTGCGGCTTTCATCGCGTCGAAGGCGGCATCGATGTCGAGGCCGTCGAAGGTCAGTGCCGGCGCCCCGAGGGCGAACGGCCGGCGGGCGCTGGCCAAGGCCTGATCGCTGCCGTAGAAGCGCTGGTAGTAGGCCACCACCTGCTCGCTGGCGTCGCGCGGCAGCGCGGCGCTGATCGACACCGCGCCGTAGAGGTAGCGCACTCCGGGGTAGCGCTGCAGGTAGGCGCCGATGCCCTGCCACAGATAGTCGAGGCTGCGGCTGCCCCAGTAGTCCGGCACCACGAAACTGCGCCCGAGCTCCAGCCCGGCCGCCAGCCGCGGGATCGCCTCGTCCGCATAGCGGAACAGCGAGGACGTGTACAGGCCGGCCAGGCCGGTGCGCGCCAGCGCCTCGGCGCCGCGCATCACCCGATAGGCGCCGGCAATGCGACCGGCCTGCGCATCCCAGACCAGGATGTGGTCGTAGCACGCATCGTAGGCATCGAGGTCGCGGCTGCGGCCGGTGCCCTCGCCCACCTCGCGGAAGGTCAACTCGCGCAGCCGGCCGATCTCCTGCAGCAGCGGCGAACCGCCGGCACGGCGCGCCAGCCTGATCTGCTTGCCGTCGCTGGTGGTGCCAAGCAATTCGGTGGCCGCCATCGTCGCCGCCAGCACAGCCGCGTCGATCGGCGGCGCCAGCGGCGCCGGATGCATCGCAACGGGCATCGCGCCCTTCCGACCGATGGCGTACAGCGCCCGGCGGATGCGCCGGAGCGCAGCGTCCTCGCGCTCGCCGTCTGCGACGCGCATCGGCTCGCCCACGTGCAGGCGTACCGGCCGCTGCCGGCGGGCGAACATCTCCCGTGCCAGCAGCGCCGTCGACGCCGGGCGGCACACCGCCGATATCCCGTAGAACAACGCCGAGTTGCGTGCCTCGATGCGGACCGGCATCACCGGTGCCGCCGTGCGACGCGCGAAGCGCAGGAAACCGGGGCGCCAGCGGGTATCGCGCAGGCCGCGCAGGCCCAGCCGCGAGACTTCGCCGGCCGGGAACACGATCACGCACTGCCCCTCGTGCAACGCGCGCTCGACCCGGCGCACGCTGGCTGCACCAGCCGGCCCGCCGAACACGCGCACCGGCAGCAGCAGTTCCGCCAGCGGCTCGACCAGCGCCAGCACCTCGTTGGCGACGATGCGCACATCGCGCCGCACCCGCCCCACCGCGTCGAGCAAGGCCAGGGCGTCGAGCGCGCCGGAGGGATGGTTGGCGACGATCAGCAAGGGACCGCTCGCGGGGATGCGCGCCAGCGCGGCCGCATCGATCTCGTAGCGCAGCTCGAGGTGGCGCAGGGCGGCCTCGACGAAGGCAAAGCCGCGCAGGTGGCCGTGCTCGGCGCAGAAGGCGTCGATGCCCTCGAACCCCGACCAGCGCGCCAGGCCGTGCAGCAGCGGCACGGCCACCCGCCCGCGGCTGCCACGGAACCAGTGCGGATAGCGCTGTTGCAGACGCTGCTCGATCGCTTGCATGACGACGATCCTCGGCTTGGCCCGTCGCAAGATTGCGCGGCCACCGGGACGACGACGTTGCGCTGCCGCTGCAGCAGCGTGACAGCGCGGGCCGGGGCATGGCGGCGGAACCGCAGCGCGGCGGACGGCAGCGGCGGCGACCCGCGCAGCAGGATTTCGCGTTGACTGCGGCCGTCCGGGGGGCTAACTTGCGCAGCGCCACGGGTAATCATCTCTTCATGCGAATATGGAGATGACTCAAGGGAAGCCGGTGCGAATCCGGCGCTGCCCCGCAGCGGTATGTGGAAACGACCTCCGTCACCAGCACTGGGCCAGGAAACCCGGGAAGCGACGGACAGTAGGCCAGGCGTTTCGTCCACGAGCC
>JAJZGE010000091.1 GCA_021798675.1 Pseudomonadota bacterium
GGCCGACGCCACCATCCGCCGCACCCTCGCCATGCACGCCTGCGAACACGGCGAAGCCTTCTGCCCGCACACCGCCACCGCGATGCACCGCCTCGACGACCTGCGCGAACAGGGCGACGACCGGCCGTGGGCGGTGGTCGCCACCGCGCACCCCGCGAAGTTCGAGCAGGTCGTCGAGCCGCTGCTCGGCCGCATCCTCGACGTCCCACCGGCGTTGGCGGCCATGCTGCAGCGCTCGGCCAGCGCGGAACCGCTGGCTGCGGAAGATGAGGCATTGAAGCGCTGGCTGCGCTGAAGCGCCGGGCCGGTCACACGCTCCAACCCGGCCACGTACGCTTCGTCCGGGCCGGGTTTGGCTGCGCTCGGCACGGCGACGACCATCGGCACGCCCGTGGCGACCTGGCTCGCCGGCAGCTGCAGCACGCGCGCTGGCTCAGCCGGCCACACCGGCGAGTCCTGCACTGCGAGCGTGCCGTCGCAGTCGACGCGCCCGGGCACGAAGCGGCGGGTCTCCGTCAGACCGCGCGCCGCCCCTGGCCAACCCGACATGCAGGCTGGCCAAGATAGGTTGATCGAACGGCTCGACGGCTGCCGTTCAGTGCACCTCGACCACCACCAGGCCCTGCGGCGGGATGTCGAGGGTGAGCTTGCCGTCGTGCAACGCCATTGACTCGGGCGCGGCCATGCGGCCGGCTGCGCGCAACTGTCGGATCTGCTCGCGCGAGGGGAAGGCCGGACGGCCCATCCTGTCGAAGGTGGCGATCACGTTGCCGTGCGTTTCGTCCAGGCGCCACACCGTCGCCGCGGCATGCGCCGGCAACGACGACAGGTCGAGCTCGAAGTGCTTGATGTCGCCCTTCGGCTTGCCCACGGTATAGCTGGCGGTATCGCCCACCGGCGAAGCGTAGTTCCACAAGGCCAGCACCAGGGTGCCGTCGGCGCGGCGGGTGGCAAGCGCCGAATCGGACGACACCGGCAGGCGCACGTCACCCAGCTTGTGCAGCATCGCGAACGCGTTGAAGGACGGCTTGGGGATGCGGTCCTCGGCGATCAGGCCGAAGCCACCGTAGAACGGCGAGCGCACCACGCCGCCCTCCTCGAACACGTCGGAGAACGACCAGTAGCTCATCGCGTCCACCTTGCCCGCGCAGGCGCGGATGGTGTTGGCCAGCCACGGGCCCATGTACACCGTGTCGGTGACGTTGGGCAGGTTGGCGTAGGAGGCGTTGAACTCGCTCATGATGAAGGGCAGCTTCGGATACGGCGAAGCCAGCACTTCCTTGTGCACCTTGTCCACCGCACGGCAGACCATGTCCTTGCGCGAGATGTTCTCGCGGGTGTGGAACACGTTGGCCGCGGTGTCGTCGCCGTAGACGTGGGTGCTGACGAAATCCACCGGCACGTTGGCTTCGTGCACGTGCTTGAGGAAATCGGTGACCTCCGCCGCCTGCGCCGTGGCGGGGCCGCCCACGCGCAGGCGCGGGCTCACCGACTTCAGCGCGCGCGCGGTGTGGTCATAGAGCGTGTAGTAGGTGGCCATCTTCGGATGGCCGGCCCAGAAGCCGATGTTCGGCTCGTTCCACACCTCGAAGTACCACTTGGACACTTCGTCGATGCCGTAGCGCGCGATCAGGTGCTGCGCGAAGGCGCGGATCATGCCGTCCCACAGCGCGTAGTCCTTCGGCGGCGCCACGTTGGGGTGGTACCAGAAATCCTGGATCGCCTTGGGGTCCGAGGTCATGTCGTCCGGCATGAAGCCCAGCTCCACGAACGGGCGCACGCCGCGCGCCAGCAGGCCGTCGTAGATCTGGTCCACATAGGAGAAGTTGTAGACGGGCTGGGCGTCCTTGCCCGACTTGTCGGCCGCGTTGTAGAACGGCTGGCCGTTCCTGCCCAGGTGGAACAGGCCCACGTCGTCGTCGAAGATGCCGTGGAAGCGCACGTAGCCGAAGCCGGTGGCCTGCTTCACCTCGGTGAGGTCCTTGCGGTAATCGTCGCGCAACGCCAGCACCGCGCGGCCGGAGCCGAACATCTGCTCCCAGTAATGGGGGAACGGCGTACCCGGCGCCTTCGCGTCCACCGCGATCCGCACGTCGTCGCTGGCGACGGGAGCCGCATGGACGGCGCCAATGGCGCACAGGCAGGCTGCGAACAAACCCAGCACGGCACGCTGCGGCATCTTCTTCGTGTGTTTCATTTCGTTCCCTCCGCGCCGCGGCGCATCTTCGTTTTCAGGATTCGTCCAGTACGCCGCCATGGCTCTCGATCACCCGGGCGTAGTACTTCGCACTGGCCTTCGGCGTGCGCTTCTGCGTGGCGAAATCGACGTGGTACAGGCCGAAGCGCTTGGCGTAGCCCAGCGACCATTCCAGGTTGTCCATCAGCGACCATGCGTAATAGCCGCGGAGATTCACGCCGGCCTCGATGGCGCGGTGCGCGGCCTTGAGGTGCTTGCGCAGGTAATCGACGCGCAGCGGGTCCTCCAGCACCTCGCCCTCCACCGTCGGCGGGTCGTAGAACGCGGAACCGTTCTCGGTGATGTAGAGCGGGATGTCGCCGTAGCGCTGGCGGAAACCGGTGAGCATGTCGACCAGGCCCTGCTCGTACACCTCCCAGCCCGTTTCCGTGCGCGTGTGCTGCGGCTGCGGCACCGGGGTGGCGCGCAGCGGGAACGCACCGGCATCGTGCCGGACCACGGCGCGGGTGTAGTAGTTGAGCCCGACGAAATCGACCGGCTGCCTGGTCAGCCGGAAGTCGTCCGCCGGGAAATCCGGCCACGCCTTGCCGTACACCTCCGCCAACTCGGGCGGATAGCTGCCCAGCAGCGCCGGATCGGCGAACTGCAGGTTCATGTAGGCGTCGGCGCGGCGCGTGGCGGCGAGGTCTTCCGCGCTGCCGGAATGCGGATACTTGGGCTCGATATTGAACACCACGCCGATCGCGTGCCGGCCATGCGCGCGGTAGGCCTGGATGCCCGCCCCGCTGGCCCGCATCAGGTTGTGCGTGACGAGCGCCGCCTCGAACGGGCTGCGGTGACCGGGCGCGAGCGTGCCGTTCAGATAGCCGCCGTCCACCACCACCCACGGTTCGTTGAGCGTGCTCCAGTACGGCACGCGGTCGTCCAGCGCCCTGAACATCGTCGCGGCGTACTCGGCGAACCAGTGCGCGATGTCGCGGTTGAGCCAGCCGCCGCGGTCGTCCAGCGCCGCCGGCAGGTCCCAGTGGAACAGCGTGACGTTCGGCGCGATGCCGTTTTCCAGCAGCTCGTCCACCAGCCGCGAATAGAAGTCCAGCCCTTTCGCGTTGACGCGGCCGGTGCCCTCGGGCAACACGCGCGCCCAGTTCACGCTGAAGCGGTAGCTGGCGAGGCCCAGCGCGCGCATCAGCTGCACGTCCTGCCTGTAGCGCCGGTAGTGGTCGCAGGCGATGTCGCCGTGGTCGCCGTTCGCCATCATCCCCGGCGTGTGCGCATAGCGCTGCCAGATGCTGGGACCGGCGCCGTCCGCCAACGGCGAACCCTCGACCTGGTAGGCGGAAGTGGCCGCGCCCCAGAGGAAGCCGTCCGGAAAGCGGTAGCGTCGCGTCATGGATTCCAAAACTCTCGAATGCCGCACTGCGGCTTGATGTAACCGTTTACATGCCGAGAATAGCCGAACGCCGTCCCGGGATGCACGCCTTTGCCCATGACAGCGCTCACCGTATCGCGACAATCCTCACGGAGCGCACAACGCCGATGGCCACCGTCAGTCTCGACCACGTGCGCAAGGTCTACCCCAATGGCCATGTCGGCGTGGTCGGCGCCAGCTTCGACATCGCCGACGGCGAGCTGCTGGTGCTGGTCGGCCCGTCCGGCTGCGGTAAGACCACGCTGCTGCGCATGATCGCCGGGCTGGAAAGCATCAGTGCCGGCACGCTGCGCATCGGCGGCCGCGTGGTGAACGACGTGGCGCCGAAGGATCGCGACATCGCGATGGTGTTCCAGAACTACGCGCTCTATCCGCACATGACGGTGGCCGAGAACCTCGGCTTCGGCCTGCGCCTGCGCGGCATGCCGCGCGCGGAAATCGCACAGCGCGTGGGCGAGGTAGCGCGCCTGCTGGAACTGGATCAGCGGCTGGATGCGCGTCCCGCCGCGCTGTCCGGCGGCCAGCGGCAGCGCGTGGCGCTGGGCCGCGCGATGGTGCGCCAGCCCGCCGTGTTCCTGCTCGACGAGCCGCTGTCCAACCTCGATGCGCGCTTGCGCCTGTCGATGCGCGTGGAAATCGCACGGCTGCATCGCCGCTTCGGCACCACCATGGTCTACGTCACGCACGACCAGGTCGAGGCGATGACGCTGGGGCAGCGCATCGTGGTGTTCGACCAGGGCGCGATCCAGCAGATCGACACGCCGATGGGGCTCTACGAGCGCCCCGCCAACCTGTTCGTCGCCGGCTTCCTCGGCAGCCCGGCGATGAACCTGCTGCGCGGCACGCTGCATGCCGACCATGGCCTCGCGCTGGCCACCGCCGCGGGCAACATCCCGCTCGGCGCACCGCCGCAAGCCGCCGCGCTCGCCGGCTGGCGCGATCGCGAAGTGGTGCTCGGCGTGCGACCGGAAGACCTGCGCCCGCTCGCGGCAGACGATCCAGCCGCCGCTTTCGAAGCACGACTGGAAGTGCTGGAACCGGTGGGCAACGAGGTCTTCCTCAACCTGCGTCACGGGGATTCGGCACTGGTCGCGCGCACACCGCCGGGGATCGCCTGCGTACCGGGCGAGACGGTGCGGCTTGGCATCACCACGCAGCGGCTGCACTTCTTCGATCCGGGGGATGGAGCGCGGATCGGTTGAGGCGCGCCTGTCTACTGTCGCGTGCCCGCATTGAACGTTTTTTGTTTTGCAATACCGCAAAGGACAAAGCGGTTTCGAGCGCCTGCCGGCACCCGAGTCACTCTCTCTTTGCGTGGCCAAAGAGAAAGTAACCCAAGAGAAAGGCCACCCCGATGGCGCGCCCTCCGGGCCTCCTGCCCTGCGGGTGCGCGGGCGGGCGGCGGGGCTTTTCGACGGCACCTCCTGTGCCGGCGAAAAACTGGCTCGCATCCCTGCGATCCATCCCGCGGACTTTCCGCCACCCGTCCGCCGCGCCATAGGGACCCCGGGTAGAGCAGCGCGCTCCCGGCGCGCAGAAGCAAAAGCACCCCACCCCAGCCTTTCTCCGCACGCAGGGGGGAGAGATGACCTGCAAGCTTGCGATGCGCTGCTGTTGCTTCTGGCACGCACGATGCGCGCCTGCTCTTGTGGGGCCCCTGGGCGGCGGTGAGGCGGGGACGACAAGGCCGCGTAGCGGGCGAGGCCAGGGAGGGCCTCGCCTTTTCGACCGGGCAGGAGCCCGGCCGAAAAGCCCGGCACCGCCTCACGGACTTGCCGGGCACGATGCCCGGCAAGCGCCAACCGGGGTGTCGTTTTCTCTTGGCTACTTCTCTTTTGGACAAGCAAAAGAGAAGTAGCTCGGCCGCCGGCAGGCGGACGAAACCTCTCTGTCGCTGGCGACAAGACAAAGGGCAAATACGCCCTCATCCCTTCACGCTCCCCATCAGCAACCCATCCAGGTAATGCCGCTGCATGGAAAGGAACAGCACCAGCACCGGCAGCACGGTGAGCACCGAGCCGGCCATCATCTGCTCGGTGCCCTCGGTGTGCTCGCGCGCTAGCGAGGCCAGCCCCAGCGGCAGCGTGTAGTGGCCCTGCCCGGTCAGCTCGATCAGCGGCCACATGAAGTCGTTCCATGCGGTGAGGAAGGTGAGGATCGCCAGCGTCGCCACCACCGGCCGCAGCAGCGGCAATACGATGCGTACGAAGATGTGCAGCTCACCGGCGCCGTCGATGCGCGCCGCCTCCAGCAACTCATCGGGCAGGCCGCGCGCATACTGGCGCACCAGGAAGATGCCCAGCACTGACGCCATGCCCGGCAGCATCACGCCCACATAGGTGTCCACCAGGCCGGCGTACTTGAACATCAGGAACAGCGGCAGCATCGCCACCTGCGCCGGCACCACCAGCAGGCCGAGCAGCGCGCGGAACAGCCGTTCGCGCCCGGCGAAGCGGAGCTTGGCGAAGGCATAGCCCGCCATCAGGTTGAACATCAACGACACCAGCGCGATGCCAGCGGAGATCAGCAGGCTGTTTAGCAGGTAGCGCGCCATGCCCGCCTGTTCGAACAGCTGCCGGTAATTGCCCAGCACCGGATGCGCCGGCCACAACGGCGGCGGCAACGCGTTGGACGTGCCTGGCGGCATGAACGACACCGCGAGCATCCACAGCAACGGGAACAGCGCCACCGCGGCGGCGCCCAGCAGCAGGCCGTTGATCAGCGCCTTCGCCAGCCGCGGGTTCATGCCTCCTCTCCTGTCCGCTCCCGGGGCGACAGCCGCAGCATCGCTGCGGTCGCCGCGAACATCACCAGGAACAGCACGAACGCCTCCGCCGTGGCGACGCCGAGGTTCCACCATTGGAAGCCGTCCTGGTACATCAGGTACAGCACGCTGGTGGTGCTTTCCAGCGGGCCGCCGTCGGTCATCACGTAGGGCTCGGCGAACAGCTGGAAATAACCCGATACGGTGAGGATGGCCACCATCAGCAGCGTCGGCCCGAGCATCGGCAAGGTGATGTGGCGGAACTGCCGCCATGCCGACGCGCCGTCGATGCGCGCCGCTTCGTAGAGCTCGCCGGGGATCGCCTGCAGCCCGGCGAGCAGGATGATCATGTTGTAGCCGAAGTTCTTCCACACCGCGAACAGGATGATGGTGGGCATCGCCCAATGCGGGTCGCCCAGCCAGTCCACCGGGTGGATGCCAAGCATGCCGAGCAGGTGGTTGGCCCAGCCATACTTGGTGTTGAACAGGTAGCGCCACACCACCGCCGTCGCCACCGCGGTAGTCACCACCGGCGCGAACAGTGCGGTGCGAGATCGGA
>JAJZGE010000092.1 GCA_021798675.1 Pseudomonadota bacterium
CGATCTCCAGGACGCGCTGAAGCGGCATGCGGAAATCGAGGCAGGCGCCGTGCACGTGGACGTGCGTCCGGACGGGATGGTGCGCATCGACGGGCATGTGGACAACTGGAGCGAGATGCAGGCGGTGGAGCGTGCGGTGTGGTCGGCTCCCGGCGTCCGCATCGTCGAGGACAACCTGGTCCTCAGGTGAGCGCCTGGATTGCGGCGCACGCCGTTGCGCAGCGCCCGCGGCTGCCGCGGCATTCGGCCGCTTCGCGATGGATGTTGGCGACCGCCGCGCCGTCGTACCCTCCGCCCGACCGTCGTATCGACGGCGGCGGCCCGGTCGGCCACGCGTCATCTCTGATAACGGAGGCGGACGAATGGGTCCATGACGCGGATCAAACGTGCCTCATCCTTACGCTTGGACGATGGTCGCACCGCCATGGCGCGGTCGTTGGGATAAGATCGCGGAGACCTACTGCGCCAGGCAGGACCGCCATGCCGGATCCCGTACACCTGCTGATCGTGGACGACGATACCGGCGTGCAGGAGGTGCTGCGCCGCTATTTCACGGATCAAGGCTTCAAGGTCAGCGTTGCCGGCAACGGCGCCGAAATGCGCAACGTGCTGGCGCACGAATCGATCGCCCTGGTGTTGCTGGACCTCGGCCTGCCCGGTGAAGACGGCCTCGAACTGACCCGCCTGCTGCGCACCGACTGGAAAGGTGCGGTGATCATCATCACCGGCCGCGGCGAATCGGTGGACCGGGTGGTCGGCCTCGAGCTGGGGGCCGATGACTACGTCACCAAGCCGTTCGAATTGCGCGAACTGCTCGCGCGCGTGCGCAGCGTGCTTCGCCGCAGCACACCGGCCGCCGCGACCGCCGCCCCTGCCGGCGAGCCGGCCTTCCACTTCGCCGACTATTGCCTCGATCCGCTGGGGCGCACGTTGCGCAACGCCCGCGGCGAGGTGATCGCGCTGACCACCGGCGAGTACGAACTGCTGCGCGTGCTGGTCGAGCACCCGAACCGGGTGCTGTCGCGCGACCACCTGATGGAACGCCTCCATGGCCGCGACGCCGGTCCGTTCGACCGCGCCATCGACGTGCAGATCGCGCGACTGCGCCGCAAGATCGAGCCCGACGCGGCCAATCCCGCCCTGATCAAGTCGGTGCGTGGCGCCGGCTACCTGTTGGCGACCAGCGTGCAACGGCGGCGCTGAATGGGCTCGACGCCACTTCCCCCTGCCAGTCTTGCCGTGCTGGGCTCCTGCTTCGACATCGCGCCCGACGCGATGCTCGCGGTGGACCAGCAGGGTGTCATCGTGCTGGCCAACGCCCAGGCCCGCGCCATGTTCGGCTACGAAGGCGACACGCTGCTCGGCCTGCCCCTGGAAACCCTGCTGCCCGAGTCGCTGCGCCGCATCCACCGCACCCATCGCGAGGGGTACATGGCCAACCCGCGGGTACGCCCGATGGGCATCGGCTATGAGCTGATGGGGGTGCGGCGCAACGGCAAAGCGTTCCCGGTCGAAATCGGCCTCAGCCCGATCGCCACCGAAGTCGGCAAGGTCGCGATCGCCTCGGTGCGCGACATCTCCGAAACCCGCAGGGTACGACTGGCGCTCGCGCGCTCGCGTCGCGACAACTTTCTCGCGCAAATCGGCCGGCTCGCGCTGGAGTCGCCGGTCTACGAACTCGCGATCCGCCGGATACCCGAGCTGGTCGCAACGGCCCTGGAGGTGGAAACCGTCGCCATCCTTTCCACCGACTGGCATGGCAGCAACCTTCACGTCCGCGCCGCCACCGGGCTGCAGGAACAGAGCGCGGAGACGATCGCCACCCTGTTCGGCCAGGCCAACATCGTCCGCGGTGCATTCGGGACCGGCAGCCGACACGCCCTCACTGCCGACACGCTGCGCGAAAGCGGGTTTGCCGGGATCCTCTCCGGATTGGCCGAGGCAGGCTTTGCCGACGTCGCCATGGTTCCGTTGTTCGGACGCTACGAGCCGCTGGGCGTGCTGGTCGTGCTCGCCCTGACCGAGGTCGGCTTCGACCACGACGAGCTCAGTTTCCTGCAGTCGGTGGCCAACCTGCTGGCGGCGGCCGTGCAGCGCAGCCGCACCGAGGAACAGATGGCGCACGTGCAACGGCTGGACGCGATCGGCCAGCTCACCGGCGGCGTCGCGCACGATTTCAACAACCTGCTGACGGTGATTTCCGGCAATCTCCAGTTGCTCGAATCCAGGCTGCCCGAGAACACGGAGCTGTCGGAAATCATCGGCAGCGCCCTGCGCGCGGTGGACCGCGGCTCCGACCTGACGCGGCGGTTGCTGGCGTTCGCGCGCAAGCAGCCGCTGCAACCCCGCGCGGTCGTGCCAAAGCCGCTGCTGGAGGAGCTCGGCCACATGCTCAGGCGCACGCTGGGCGAAGCCATCACGGTCGAGGTCGAGTGCAGCGGCGACGTGCCGGATGTCTACGCCGACCCCAACGAGCTGGATACGGCGCTGGTCAACCTGGCGCTGAACGCGCGGGACGCGATGCCGCACGGCGGCCTGCTGCGCATCGCCGCCAGCGAAATTGAGCTGCAGGATGCGACCAACCGCTGGAAGCTGCCGGCCGGCCGCTACGCGGCGTTCGGCGTCAGTGACACCGGCAGCGGCATGACGCCGGACGTGCTGGCGCACGCACTGGAGCCCTTCTTCACCACCAAGGGCGCCGGCAACGGCCTCGGCCTCAGCATGGTGTACGGCTTCGTGAACCAGTCCGGCGGAGGCCTGTCGATCGACAGCCGCGCCGGCTACGGCACCAGCGTGGATTTCCTGCTGCCGGTCGTCGCTGCATCGATCGGCGCAGCGGCCGGAATGAAAGCGGCGCATGCGCCCCCGGTCGGGGAGCGCCGCACCATCCTGGTGGTGGAGGACGAGGCCGAGGTCCGCACCATTGCGGCCCGCTTCCTGAGCGCGAACGGCTACCAGGTGCTCACCGCCGCCGGCGCGCGCGAGGCGCTGGACGTGCTCGCCGCAAACCCCGCGGTGGACCTGGTTTTCTCCGACCTGGTGCTGGGCAACGGCATGAATGGCGTGGAGCTGGCGCACGAGGCGTGCCGGATGCAGCCCGGGCTTGCGGTGCTGCTCACCTCCGGCTACCAGGGCAAATACGGCGGCACGGAGAGCCCCACGGCACCCTTCGAACTGCTGCGCAAACCCTATCGGCGCGAGCAGCTGGTCGAAGCGGTGCGGCGGCTGCTCGACGCCGGCTAGGCATGCCGGCTCAGGGCGTCGTGCAGGGTGTGCCGACGCAGGCGCGCAGCCTGGGGATATCCAGCAGTTTCACTTCGCGGCGCAGCACCTCGATGTAATTGAGCCGCTCCAGGTGCGACAGCGCGCGGCTCACGGTCTCGTGCTTGAGCGCCAGGAAGCTCGCGATGTCCGCGCGCCCCATGCGCAGGATGAAATGGCGGGCACTGAAGCCGAGACGGGCCAGCCGCCCGGCGATGTCCAGCAGGAAAGCCGCCACGCGCTGCTCGGCCGGCAGCGTGCCGATCGCCAGCATCCAGACGCGATCGCGGCGGATTTCCTCGGCCAGCGCGGTCGCCAGCCGCACCTGCAATTCGGGAACGTGCTTCAGCGCATCCAGCACCGGCGGATAGGGCAGCTCCCAGATCTCGGCATCGTCCAGCGCCACCGCATCGCAGATGTGCATCGCCAGGCCGATCGATTCGACGCCGAGCAGGTCGCCGCGCATGCGGAATCCCGTCACCTGCTCGCGGCCGTCCTCCGACAGCTCGCAGGTCTTCAGGAACCCGGCGTGCACCAGGTGCAGCGCGCGGAACGGCTGGCCGTTCCGGTACAGGTACTGGCCCGCCCTCACCTTCCGCCGCGTCACGACCACGTATTTCTGCAACTGCGCGATGTCCAGCCCGGACAGCGTCTCGCCCTGGGGCGGCTGCGGATTGGAGGCATCCAGCGCGATGGGTGCGAACGTGGTGTCCATGTCGTACTCCCGGTGGTGGTTGCGTGAACCTCAACGCTAGGCAGCCACCGCCACGCTGGCATGTCGGCACGGCAACGCTCGGTAACAGTGCGTAACAGCGGCACCGGGGCAGGATGGGCATGCCTGCAGCCAGCGAGGCGCGGTACCCGCGGCTCCGCCGGGACACGCGGCCGCAGCGTCGGCAGGACGCTGCGGCATGCTTCACCGTTCCGGCACGCCGGGCCGAGGCGGCATCGACAGAATCGGCACGGCGATTGGCTATAGTGACGAACCGGATAGCCAAGCGCCGCCATGAGCCAGCACAAGCCGATGCCACGACGTACAGCGGGTCCCCAGGGGACGCGGTTGTTTTCCCCGGAGGAACTGCGCCTGCAGGCCGACAGGCTGGCGCCTGCACCGAGCGGCCGTGCCAGCGTCCACGAGCCGGTGCTCGAAGCCGTCGGCGGCGAACACGACCGCCAGCGCCACACGGTGCGCCCCGGCCGGCAGACGGTCGGCCGGCGTGGCGACAACGACATCGTGATCAGCGACCCCAGCGTGTCGGCCTCGCACGCGTGGATCATGAACCAGCAGGGCCACTACGTGATCATGAACACGCTGTCCACCAACGGCACCTTCGTCAACGGGCAACGCATCCACGAGTCGGTGCTGCGCCACGGCGATCGCATCCGGCTGGGCCAGGCCGAATTCGTCTTCCTGACCCGCGATCCACGCAGTACCCGCTTCGGCAGGTCGAAGCAGCTGGCCGTCGGCCTGCTGGTGCTGGCGGCGCTGACTGCCCTCGCCGGCCTGGTCTGGCGGCTGCGCTGAGGGCTGCCCCGTGGATGCCCGTGCCGCCGTGCCACCCACGATCGGGCGCTACCGCATCGACGGCGTGCTCGGCGAAGGCGCGATGGCAGTGGTCTACGCAGGCTTCGATCCCGGCATCCAGCGCCAGGTCGCGATCAAGTGCCTGCACCACCACGTGGCCGCCGACGCGGCCTACCGGCGGCGCTTCCTCGCCGAGGCGCGCGCGGCCGGGCACCTGGTCCACCCCAACGTCGTCACCATCTTCGACGCCGGCGAGACCGACGACGGCCGCCCCTACATCGCGATGGAACGCCTGGGCGGCGAGACGCTGGCCGGCAGGGTCGCCAGCGAGGGGCTGCCGCCGCTGCCGCTGGTGATCGAGCTGGCCAGCCAGATCGCCGCCGCGCTGAACTACGCCCACGAACAGGGCGTCATCCACCACGACATCAAGCCCGAGAACATCATGCTGGCGGAGGGCTGGCATTACGCCAAGCTCAGCGATTTCGGCATCGCCGAGCGGCGCGGCGCACAGGCCGCCGACGGCAAGATCGGCGGAACCCCGGCGTACATGGCGCTGGAGCGCCTGCGCGGCGAGGCGGACGACGCACGCAGCGACCTGTTCTCGCTGGGCGTGGTGATGTACTGGCTGATCACCGGCAAGCTGCCGTGGCGCGAGACGTCCGACGTGGCGCGGCTGATCCGCGAACGGCAACGCCTGCCGCGCCCGCCGATCGAACCGCTGGACCCGGCCACGCCGTCGATGCTGGTGGGCATCGTGCGCACCCTGCTTTCCCCCACTGCGGCCGCGCGCTACCAGAGCGGCGCCGAGGTGGTCGACGACCTGCGCCAGGCGCGTCGCGAGTACGAACGCCTGCACGAGAAGCCGATCGCCAACCGCATCATCTCGCTGCGCCTGCGCTGGGCCGGTGCGCTGGGCGCCACGCTGAGCCTGGTGTTGCTGCTGGGCCTGGCCACGATCTACGCCAAGCAGAACACCGCGGTCAGCGGCCTCGCGCTGGATTTCGGTGGCTCGCTGAGCCGCATGGTCGCCGGCGAGGCGGCGGAAAACCTGCTGCTGAACGACCAAGCCGCTACGCGCGCGCTGGTGCAGTACATCGCGCAGAACCGGCAGATCCGCTACCTCGCCATCGCCGACCGCCTGGGCAAGGTGGTCGCCAGCACGCAGGCCGCGGACATCGGCCAAGCGCTGCCGGTGCCGGCGGGACAGTCGCCGCGGCCGTTGGGCGATGGCGTCGACAGCTACCGCGGCCAGGTGGCCGGCGGCGGCGCCATGCTGCTGTTCGACGCACCGATCCGCTACCAGACCAAGACCGTCGGCGAGTTGCGCCTCGGCATCAGCAGCGCCCCGCTGCGCACTGCCCAGCGCACCACTTTGTGGGTCATCCTGGCCGTGCTGCTGGTGACGCTGGCAGCGGTGGTCGGCGCCGCCTACTGGTTGTTCCGGCGCCCGTTCGCCCTGCTGCAGATGCTCAGCGACGCCCTGCTCCGGGTCGGGCGCGGCGACTTCCACCATCGCATCCGGCTGGTGCGCCGGGACGAACTCGGCCAGCTGTTCGCCGCCTTCAACCTGATGAACAGTGCGCTGCAGGCACGCCAGCAGGAGCTGGCTACGCTTTCCACCTCGCCCCGCGTCGACGCGGAACCTGCCGTGCAGCCCACGCGCATCATCCAGCCCCCGGGCTCCGAAGCCGATGGGTCCTGACGCATCGGATCAGAACTGCTTCAGGCGCTGCTTGAGCTCTAGCGCGCGGGCGCGATAGATCACCGCGGGCTCGTAGGAGGGATCGATCGCCAGCACGTGGTCCCACAGCGCGATGGCCGGGTCCAGCTTCTGGTCGCGGTACAGCACGATCGCGCGCTGGTGATAGGCGCTCAGCAGTTGCTGGCGCATGGCGGCAGCCTGCGGGTCGCTGGGCTTCAGCTGCGGATCCAGCGACAGTGCCTGGTCGAGCTGCGTCAGCGCCCGGTTCTTGTGCCCCTGCGCCAGCAGGGACAGGCTCTCGCGTTGCAGGCGGCGCGCCTGCGCCACCGCCGATGCGTCGGACGCCGCC
>JAJZGE010000093.1 GCA_021798675.1 Pseudomonadota bacterium
CTGGAGGCCGAGAGCGGCGTGCGCCACCTGATCGCCCGGCACCTGCACGACCTGACGCCACTGCTGAGCAGCCTGGATGTGCGAAGCCGGGACTTCCGATGACGAGGAGTGCAACCGGACCGTTGCGACCGTGCCTCCGCCGCGTCGTGGAGGTACGCGCGACGTGCTGCCAGATGCCGGTGTGGACGCGGCGTTGCGCATGATGCAGGAACCCATCGCGTCGCCGGCTGCACGTTCGTCGATGCCGTCGACCCTCCGCGCGAAAGGGTTCCAGCCGTCCCGGACCCGCGGCATGTTCCCGCGGTGACGGCCGCGGAGCGCTGCGGCAGCGGGTGCTGCCACGAGCATGCGAGGCGACGGAGCTTGCGTACGCCACCGCTGCAGCTGCAGCTGCGGCAGCGCCGGTCTCCGCGTATTTCCGGCGAAGCAGCCTTGGCAACATGCATGCTGCGGGTGCACACGGAGAAACGTTAGTCGCGGCTTTCGATTTCGCAATTGTACGACTTTAGTACGTCGCGACAGCATCAATACACGCCAGCGTCACCGGGTGGAGGGACTCGGGAATGCTGGGCAAGGGTAACGGGGTAGAGCCGACGGACATTCGAACAGGTCGGCCATGTCAATTCTTGGGGAGGGCTCATCATGCCGGATAAGTTCACGTTTGATGCAGAGCGTCGCCGTTCGATGAACAGGTTGCCGATGGCGCGTTTGTCGGGAGCGATTGCCTTGGCGCTGCTGTGCTGCGGATCGCTGGAGCTGCATGCGCAGCCGGCTGCCGAAGCTGCCCGAGGACAGGCGCAGGACCAGGCCACGCCGGCGGCATCCGCCGCCGACACGAAATCTCCGAAAAAGCTGGCTGCGAAGAGCAGTGGCAAGCAGGCCAAGGATCTCTCGGCCGTCGTGGTGACCGGCATTCGTGCATCGGTCGAGAAGGCGCAGGACATCAAGCGCGATGCCGATACCATCGTCGACTCGCTGTCTGCCACCGATATCGGTGCGCTGCCGGATCGCAGCGTCACGGAAACCCTGTCGCGCATTCCTGGCGTCACCATCGACCACTTCCTCTCGCAGGGCGACCCGGAACACTTCTCCGCGGAAGGCAGTGGCGTGCAGGTGCGCGGACTCACGCAGGTGCGTTCCGAATTGAACGGCCGGGACATTTTCTCCGCGAACGGTGGGCACGCCCTCAGCTTCCAGGACGTGCCGTCGGAATTGATGTCCGGCGTCGACGTCTACAAGAACCAGACGGCCGACATGATCGAGGGTGGCCTGGGCGGCACGGTGAACCTGCGCACCTTCATGCCCTTCGACTTCCACGGTCAGAAGATCGCTGCTTCGGCCAGCGAGAACTACGGCGACTTCAGTAAGAAGTACAAGCCGTCCGCCTCCGTGCTCTACAGCAATCGCTGGAACACAAGCCTCGGCGAAATGGGCATCCTCGTCGACGTTGCCGATTCCCGCCTGACGACGCGCACCGATGGCCTGTTCGTGCGTCCGTTCTTCAAGAACGCGGCAGGCATCTGGGTGCCGCGCGGTGCAGACTGGCGCACGTTGCAGTACAACCGCAAGCGCGACGGCTACTATCTGGCCTTCCAGTGGCGCCCCAGCAACGACCTCGACCTCTATGCCACCGCGTTCCAGAGCAAGTACCACGAGGTCTGGGACGAGGATGCGATCTTCGTCAGCAATGATCCGACCCAGGTGGTGGTGGACGCCAGCCAGCCGAGCCAGATCAATGGCGGTGTGTTCCAGTCCGGTCGCCTCACGCAGCCCGGCGGCGTGCCGATGGGTACCGATATCCGCGCATCCGACAGTCGCTCCAAAACCACGGACTTCTCTACCGGAATGCGGTGGCGGCTGGGCACGAGCACCGACCTCACGAGTTCATTGCAGCTCGTCAAGGCCACCACCAACAGCCTGGATTCCACAGTGGCACTGGGCACCAACGTGCCCTATATCGACGTCGCCCTGAACGGCACCAACCCGCCGCGCATTGGCGTCGATACCAGCTTCACCGCGAACCCCGCCAATTACTACTGGGGGTTCACCATGGACCACCAGGATCAGAACTACGCGAAGGAACTGGCCTGGCGCGCCGACATCGACCACAGCTTCGTCGACGGATTCGTGCAGGGAGTCAAGGCAGGCGTGCGCCTGACCAATCGCTATGCCAACAACATCGACACTGGCTACAACTGGATGCCCGTATTCCAGACCTGGATGCAGTACTGGGCGATCCCCGGTGGCGCCATGCCCGGCCTGGACTTGAGCAGCACGGTCAATACCAGCCTGGTACACCTGGATACGTTCAACAATTTCTACAAGGGCGGCGCCGGCATACCGGGCGCATTCTATGCGCCGGTGCTGTCGACCGCGCTCGGCTATCCGGGCAGCTATGCGGCCATCCACAACGCTGCCATTCCGTACTACATCGGCGGCGGCTACAACGTTCCGTACCAGCCCACGCTGCTCGATGCCGCGCACACCAATGTCCAGCACGAAAAGACCTATGCGGCGTACGCCATGCTCGATTTCGGGGTGGACGACGCCAACCTGAGCGGCAACATCGGCGTGCGCGCGGTGAGGACCCGGAACTCCGCGGATGGATTCCTGGTGTATCCCAACCAGGCGCTGGCTCCGTATCTGGGGGCGGGGCAGTCCGCTCCCATCAGCGCCCGCAACGAGTACACCGACATCCTGCCCAGCTTCAACGTGAAGTGGGAGTTCGCCCCGAACTGGATCACGCGCTTCGCCTTTTCCAAGGCGATTGCGCGGCCGGACTTTAGCCAGATGCAGGCCTACCAGATCCTCAATGCCGCCGTGCTGTCGGGCTATACGCCGCCGCCCGGCACCACCACCCTGCCGATCGACAAGCTGACCCTCACGGGAACCTCCAACAGCAATCCCTACCTCACGCCGATGAAGGCCAACCAATTTGATCTGTCGCTGGAGTGGTATTTCGACCAGGACCGCGGCGGCATGGCCTGGATCAACCTGTTCCACAAGGGGATCAGCGACTATTTCCGCAACGAGTCGCGGTTCGTCTCGTATCCGGGTGTCGACGGCAACAACTATCAGTACCTGATCACCCGTCCGGTGAATGTGGGCAATGCAAACATCGACGGCGCCGAAATCGGTTGGAACCAGTTCTTCGACTTCCTGCCGGTCAAGGGCTTCGGCATGTCGGCGAACTACACCTACATCCGGAGCAGGACCCGTGTGCCGAACGACACCACCGCGGTGCCGATCGACACGGATGGCTCCACCTACGGCACCCTCCCGGCAGACGGACTGTCGAGGGATTCCTTCAACGTCGCCGGCTTCTACGAGCACGGCTCCTGGCAGATGCGCTTGGCCTACAACTGGCGCAGCCAGTACCTGCTGTCGATCGGTCCGAATGGCTACAACGGTACCGACAACAACATTCCGTGGAAGCTGCCGGTGTTCGCCGATGCCTACGGCCAGTTGGACGGTTCGATCTTCTACGCGTTCAACCAGCACGTGAAGCTCGGCCTGGAGATGAACAACCTCAACAACGCCGTACAGCGCACGATCATGGATCAGAACGCATCCGGCAAGCACATCACCTCCTGGTACGTGAACGACACCCGTTATGCGCTCACACTGCGCATGACGTTCTGACCGTGCGTTTCCCGGGTACTCGAAGGGGTTTGTGGCAACGGGCAAGGCATCCGGCGTCGGGTGCCTTGCCGGACACCGGAAAAGGCTCAAAGCATTCCGGCACGTTCGATGCCCAGTCCGGGATGGCGACAGGCTTGCGAAAGAGCGCCCTCGACATGTCCAGAAACATCGGCATCATTGCCTGTGCTTTATTGTTCGCGCTGAATGTCCACGCCAGTCAACCCGCCGCCATTCCGTATCGCTTCAGTAGCGTGCGCATCGGTGGCGGTGGCTACGTCTCGGGCCTGCTCTTCCACCCATCGGTGCGTGGCCTCTATTACGCCCGCACCGACGTGGGTGGCGCCTACCGCTGGGACCCGGCGCACAAACGCTGGCAGCCGCTGACCGACTGGATCACCGCAAAGGACGAGAACCTGTTCGGCATCGACAGCCTCGCGGTCGATCCCTCCGATCCGCAGTGGCTGTACCTCGCCGCAGGCATGTACACCACGCCCCAGGCGGGCGATGCGGCGATCCTGCGCTCGCATGACCAGGGTCGCAGCTTCCAGCGCGTCAACTTGCCGTTCAAACTCGGCGGCAACGAACTCGGGCGCGGCAACGGCGAGCGGCTAGCGGTGGATCCGAACGACGGCCGCGTGCTGTTCCTAGGTTCCCGCGACGCCGGCCTGTGGCGCAGCGCTGACCGTGGCGCGCACTGGACCCGAGTAGCCAGTTTCCCGGCCGCGGCCACCGCGCCGTCTGCCAGCGCCAGCAACGCCTGGCGCACCCAGCCCATCGGCATCGTGTTCGTGGCGTTCGATCCGGCCAGCGGCCGGCGCGGCCGGCCGACGCCGGTGGTCTACGCCGGGGTGTCCACCCGGCAGACCAGCCTGTTCCGTTCAGCTGACGGTGGCCGCAGCTGGAGCGCCGTGCCGGGCCAGCCCGTGGGCCTGCGACCCAGCCACATGCACCGCGCCAGCGACGGCGACTACTACCTGAGCTATGGCGACGAGCCCGGCCCGGACACGATGAACGACGGCGCGATCTGGCGCTGGCAACCGGGCAGCGGCCGTTGGACGAACATCACGCCGATCCATGGCCATGGCAAGCCCCTGGGCTTCGGCTGGGGCGACGTCGCGGTGGCGCCCTCCGATCCGAGGGTACTGGTCGCCAGCACGCACCATCGCTACACGCCGCACGACCTGCTGTTCCGCAGTACCGACCGCGGCGCGCACTGGACCGAGGTATTCGCACATTCGGTGTTCGACCGGCGTGGTGCGCCCTGGACGGTCGAGCACACGCCGCACTGGATGACCACCGTGGCCATCGATCCGTTCGATCCGGACCACGTGATCTTCGTCACCGGCTACGGCGTGTGGTCCACGCATGACATGGGGCAGCTCGACGCGGGCGGCGAGGTGCACTGGACGTTTGCCGACCGCGGGCTGGAGGAAACCGTGCCGCTGGGCCTGATCAGCCCGCCGCAGGGCGCGCACCTGCTGAGCGCGCTGGGCGATCTGGACGGCTACCGCCACGACGATCTCGATGTGGCTCCCCTGCAGTTCCAGGCGCCGCCGCGCTACGCCAACAGCGAGGCGATCGACTACGCGGGGTTGCGGCCGGAGCGCATCGTGCGCAGCGGCTACCTGCGCGAACCGTTCGGGCCGGCGGTGCGCGCGGCCTGGTCGGTCGACGGCGGCCGGCACTGGCGGGCCTTCGCCAGCGAACCGCCGGACGGCGACGGCGCGGGCAGCATCGCGTGGACGGCCGACGGCGAAGGCGTGCTGTGGGCGCCGCGCCACGCGAAGCACGTCTACCTCACGCATGACTTTGGACGCCGCTGGCAGGCCGTGGCGGATCTGCCGGGCGGCGTGAAGGTGCTGGGCGACCGCATCGATCCTCGCCGCTGCTATGCGTTCGATCCGCGCAGCGGCGCGCTGTACGCGAGCCATGACGGCGGCGCGAACTTCGCACCGCTGGCCGGCGAACTCGGTGCCGCCGCGCGGGGGCACGACCACGTGCAGTTGCAGGCCGCGCCCGATGCGGCAGGTGTGCTTTATCTCGCCGCGCGCGACCTGCCGTTGATGCGCGGCGACGATGCGGGCCGCGTGCGGCAGGTGCTGCCTGGGATCGCCGGCGTCGACGCCTTCGGCTTCGGCAAGCCCGCGCCGGGCCGGCGCTCGCCCGTGCTTTTCGTGGCTGGCCGCTACGGTCGGAGGCAGCAGCAAGGCCTGTTCCGCTCGCTCGACGACGGACGGCACTGGCAGCGCATCAACGACGACGCGCACCAGTATGGCCGCATCACTCACCTCACAGGCGACCCGCGTGTGTTCGGCCGCGTGTACCTGGCCACCGGTGGACGCGGCATCATCTATGCCGGGCCCGCGGAGTCCGCGCCGTGAGGCCCTGCTCGTTTGCCGCCGCGCTGCTGCTTGCGTTCGGCATCCTCGTCGCGCGTCCTGCGGCCGCCACCCCGCTGCCACGCGTGCTCAGCGAACATGGCCGCCACATGCTGTTGGTGGACGGCCAGCCTTACCTGATGCTGTGTGCGCAGGTGAACAACTCCAGCGCCTGGCCGGCGATGCTGCCCAAGGTGTGGCCGGCGATGGACGCGCTTCGGGTGAACACCGTGCAGGTGCCGATCGCCTGGGAGCAGATCGAGCCGACCGAAGACCATTTCGACTTCAGCTTCCTCGACACGCTGGTCGCGCAGGCGCGCGAGCACCACCTGCGCCTGGTGCTGCTCTGGTTCGCCACCTGGAAGAACAACGGCCCGGCCTACGCACCCGCGTGGGTGAAGCTGGACAACCGGCGCTTTCCGCGCGTGTTGAGGAAGGATGGCGACACGCTCGATTCGCTGTCGCCGTTCGCCTCGTCCACGCTCGATGCCGACCGCACCGCCTTTGTGGCCTTGATGAAACACCTGCGCGCGATCGACGGCGATCGCCATACCGTGATCATGGTGCAGGTGGAAAACGAAACGGGCACCTACGGCACCGAACGCGATTATTCCGCCGCCGGCGACAAGCTGCTGCAATCGCCGGTGCCCGCTGCGGTGCTGGCCAAGACCGGCCGCGCCGGTAGCTTGCCGGGCGTGTCCGGGCGTCGCGCTGGCACCTGGGCAAGTGTGTTCGGCAGTGATGCCGCGGAGTTTTCCTACGCCTGGGTCATCGCACACTATGTGGAACAG
>JAJZGE010000094.1 GCA_021798675.1 Pseudomonadota bacterium
GTCGGTCAGCCCGCTGGCGATCATCGTGCTGGCGCCGCTGGTGACGCTGGTGTGGAGCCTGCTCGCCGCACGCGGACGCGAGCCGTCGATCCCGCGCAAGTTCGGACTGGGGCTGGTCTTCAACGGGCTTGGCTTCGCGGTGCTGATGTATGCGCTGGCGCACCTGCCGGGCGGCCGCGGGCTGATCCCGTTCTGGCCGCTGACGCTGTGCTACGTGCTGCAGACGGTGGGTGAGCTGTGCCTGTCGCCGATCGGACTGTCGATGGTGACCAAGCTGGCACCGCCGCGGCTGGTCGGGCTGGCGATGGGCGGCTGGTTCCTGTCGCTGGCGGTGGGCGGCAACCTGTCCGGCCTGCTGGCCGGCTACATCAGCGGCGACAGCGGCATGACCGCCGCCTCGGCGCTGAGCGGTTTCAGCTTCAGCTTCTGGCTGCTGGCTGGTGCCGGTGCGCTGCTGCTGCTGATCGCGCCGCTGATCAACCGGCTGATGCACGGCGTGCGCTGAAGCCACGCTCGCAGCGGCGGTCCGATGCCCCTGCCGGTGATGCCGCACCGCCTTGTCCCAAGTCAGTTACCGGCGCCACGCCACGCCCTATCATCGCCGCGCCGAGCATCGGCCAAGGCCTTTTGCAGAGCACCGATCCGCGCCTTCCCGCGCGCGACGGGTCACTGCCGAATGCGCACCCTTCCGAGGCGCCCGATGAACCCTGCCACGTTTCTGCACAAGCAGCTGTCCTACTTCATCGGCACTGACGAGGAGCGCCCGATCCATCTGTTCCGGGCTCCTGCATCGCCGATGTTCGAGCACGAGCGCGCGCGGATCGTGCTGCGTCGGATGGAGGTACTGACCTGGATCTTCATGATCCTGGTGCCGATGTGGATCCTGGCCGACATCGTGATCTTTCCCGCCGAGGTCGTCAGCCGGCTGGTATTCGGTCGGCTCATGGCCACCCTCGGCCTCGGCCTGCTGCTGCTTTTTTCGCTGGTGGTGATGGAACGGGCCACCTGGCGAGTGTCATATCTGTCGGTGGTCGTGCTGATGGCGATACCGGCACTGTTCGAGCTGTATGCCCAGCCCGTGTTCAGCGCCTGGCAGCTCGGCCATGCCCATCTCAGCGAGACGCAGTCGGCGGCGATCTTCCTCTATCGCCAGCTGCCGATCATCTACATCTCGGGGCTGGCCCTGTTCCCGATGACCCTGCTGGAATCGCTGCCGATCGCGCTCGCCATCACCGTCATCGATGCCGTCGTCGACATGCACGGGATGAACCTGCGTGCGCTGCATGCCGCGCACTGGGCAGGCCTGTGGGTGGTCTTCGTCACCGGTGGCTCGGCCATACTGGCGGCGGTGCTGCAGTTCAACCTGCTCTGGCAAAACCATCGGCTGGCGGATTTCGATGCCGAGACCGGCCTGATGAAAAGGGAGGCGGCGCTGGAGCTGCTCAAGCTGATGTGGAACGACAAGTCGAGCGGCGACCGCTGCATCGGTATCAGCCTGATGGCGCTGCCGCCGCAGGCCGACGTCATGGACAGCCCTGCCGGCACGAAGCTGCTCGCCAACGAGGGGGAATTCCTGCAGCAGCAGCTGCTGCCCGGGATGCACGGCGTGCGCTGGTCCGGCCGCTGGCTCGGGGTGGTTTCGCTGGGACATGCCAAGCCGGAGCTCGCAGGCCTGATGCATGCCATCTACGGCCAGACCGCCGCGCTGGCTGGCGCGCACGGCGGTCGCCGGATCGCGGTGGTCGAACGCAGTGCCGACCACGGCGTGGGGCCGCATAATCTGCTCTCGATGGCCGAGCAGAAGCTCAGGCAGGCATTGGCCACTGCATGAGTTGATCACCGGAGGCAGGCATGAAGTTCGCACGCTGGGTGTTCCTGTTCGCTGCCATCTACGGCGTGCTGGCGCTGGTTCCGATGTACTTCCAGGAGGCGATGCTGGCGCCGGCGCTCACCCATCCCGAGTTCTACTACGGCTTCATCGGCGTGGCGCTGGCCTGGCAGGTGCTGTTCCTGCAGCTGGCGCGCGACCCGCTGCGGCATCGGCCGCTGATGATTCCGGCCATGCTGGAGAAACTCGGCTTCGGGCTGGCGATGCTGGTGCTGTACGCGCAGCATCGGCTGCCGACGCGGATGCTGCTGGCCGGTTGCGTCGACCTGTTGTTCATGGCGCTGTTTCTGCTGGCGTGGTGGCGCATGCGGCACCACGGGCCGGTGGCGCGCTGATCCGCAGGCTTCGCGGCCGTCGCGGGTCTCAAGCTGATCCGCTGCCGCCCGTGCCGGGCAGTCCGCTTTCCATCAGGCGATCCAGGATCCGCACCAGCCAGGTCCGCTCCTCCTCGCTGAGCCGGGCCAGCACCTCGCGCTCGCGCGCCCGCGCCATCGGCGCGACCTCGTCGTGCACGGCCCAGCCGGCGTCGGTGAGGCCCAGTACCGAGCGCCGCTTGTCGTTGTCGTGGATGCTGCGGCTGACCCGGCCGGCCTCGACCAGTCGGGCCAGCGCGCGGCTCACTGCCACCTTGTCCATCGCGGTGCGCTCGGCCACCTCGCGCGCGGACAAACCTTCGAAGCGCGCCAGCACCGCCATCACGCGCCATTCGGTGACCGAGATGTCGTAGCGACGCTGGTAGTCGTCGGCGATCGTCTGGCTGATGGTGTTGGACAGGATCGACAGCCGGTAGGGCAGGAAATGCTCCAGCTGCAGCGGGGCGTGTTCAGCGGTGGCGGGAGCCGGTTGGCGCTTGGGGGTCACTGCGGCGTTGTTCCTTGCAATTGGTTTCATATGTAACTATAAAGGCAGAGGCGTCAGCCGCCGCCGGTCGGCAGCATGCGATGCCCAGCGCGCCATCCAAGCTTAGCGACAACTCACCGCAGGAGTGCGCCATGCATGGCGTAATCAACTTCAGAGGCTTGCCATGAATGGCGTAATCCACTTCGGAGGTTTGCCATGAATGGCGTAACCAACTTCAGAGGCTTGCCATGAACGCCCAGCCCAACCTCGGCATGCAGGTCACCACGTTCGACAACCCGCTGGGTATCGACGGCTTCGAGTTCGTCGAGTTTGCCGCACCAGCCGGGCGCACGGGCGAGCTGCACGCGCTGTTCCGGCGCATGGGTTTCAGCGCGGTGCTCAAACACCGCACGCGGGCGATCACCGTGTACCGCCAGAACGGCGTGAACTTCCTGCTCAACGAGGATCCCGCCTCCTTCGCCGCCGATTTCGCCGCCGCGCACGGTCCCTGCGCCTGCGGCTTCGCGATCCGCTTCCGCCAGCCGGCCGCCAAGGTCATGCAGACCGTGCTGGACAATGGCGGCGCGGCCATCGATCGGCGCGAGAGCAGCAAGGCGGTGAACGCACCGGTGATCAAGGGCATCGGCGACTGCATGCTGTACCTGGTCGACCGCTACGGCGACAGCGGCAGCATCTACGACGCCGACTACGCGCCGATCGAGGGCGCCGAGCCGAACCCGACCGGCTTCGGCCTCACCTTCATCGACCACCTCACGCACAACCTGCACTTCGGCAACATGCAGAAGTGGTCGGACTACTACGAGCGCCTGTTCAATTTCCGCGAGATCCGCTACTTCGACATCAAGGGCGCCAAGACCGGTCTGGTGTCCAAGGCGATGACCGCGCCGGACGGTATCGTGCGCATTCCGCTGAACGAGTCGGACGACCCGAAATCGCAGATCAACGAATATCTCGACGCCTATCGCGGCGAGGGCATCCAGCACATCGCCTGTTTCACCGACGACATCTACGCCACGGTGGAAAAGATGCGCGCGGCCGGGGTGGAGTTTCTCGACACGCCCGACGCCTATTTCGAGGTGATCGATCAGCGCGTGCCAAACCACGGCGAGGACGTGCCGCGGCTGCGCCGGAACAAGATCCTGATCGACGCCGATCCGGAAACCCGTCAGCGCAAGCTGCTGCAGATCTTCACCACCAACGCGGTCGGCCCGATCTTCTTCGAGATCATCCAGCGCAAGGGTAACGAAGGCTTCGGCGAAGGCAATTTCCAGGCGCTGTTCGAAAGCATCGAGCGCGACCAGATGAAGCGCGGGGTGCTGTAGCCATTGAGCCCCTCTCCCGTCGGGAGAGGGGTGGGGGAGAGGGTTCGGACATGCCGGAACGCATCAAGCCACCACTGCCCACCCAAACCCGCGAGCGTGCACGTAGCTTGCGCCGTGAGGGAACGGATGCCGAACGCAAACTCTGGTATCAGCTTCGTGCAGGCCGATTGAAAGGAATGAAATTCCGTCGCCAGCATCCTGTGCCGCCATACATCGTCGATTTCCATTGCGAGGCGAAGAAACTGGTCGTGGAGCTGGATGGTTCACAGCACAATCAGGCAGTCGACCGTGATCGCACGCGATATCTTGAAGCCCAAGGTCTGAAAGTGCTGCGCTACTGGGACAACGAAGTCATGCAACAGCTGGATGCGGTGCTCGAGGCGATCGTGAGCGCCGCTGGAAACCGAACCCTCACCCCCACCCCTCTCCCACCGGGAGAGGGGCTTGAAGGCGAAGCGCCATGAGTGCGATGCAGTCCCGTGGTTACCAATCCGGCTTCGGCAACGAGTTCGCCAGCGAGGCGATCGCCGGGGTGCTGCCACAGGGCCAGAACTCGCCGCAGCGGGTGGCGCATGGGCTGTATGCGGAGCAGCTCAGCGGCACCGCGTTCACCGCGCCGCGGCAGGCCAACCGGCGCAGCTGGCTGTACCGGATCCGGCCGGCGGCGGTGCATCAGCCGTTCCAGCCGCTGGCGCATGCCGCGTTCCACAACCGCTTCGACGAGGCGCCGGCCACGCCGAACCAGCTGCGCTGGGATCCGCTGCCGCTGCCGACGGTGCCGACCGATTTCGTCGACAGCCTGGTCACGCTGGCCGGCAACGGCGGGCCGGCCGAGCAGGCGGGTATCGGTATCCACGTCTATGCGGCCAATCGCTCGATGCAGGGGCGCTTCTTCTACGACGCCGACGGCGAGCTGCTGATCGTGCCGCAGCTTGGCAGCCTGCGGCTGGTCACCGAGCTGGGCGTGCTGGAGGTCGAGCCGCAGGAGATCGCGGTGATCCCGCGCGGCGTGCGCTTTCGCGTCGAGGTGATGGATGAGGCGGCGGCCGCTCCCGCAGGCTCCGCCTCGGCCATGCGCGAGTGTGCCGTTCGCGGCTACGTCTGCGAGAACTTCGGCGCGCTGCTGCGCCTGCCGGAGCTGGGCCCGATCGGTTCCAACGGGCTGGCCAACGCGCGCGATTTCCTCACCCCGCACGCGGCCTACGAGGATGTGGAAGGCGAGTTCGAACTGATCGCCAAGTTCCAGGGCGCGTTGTGGTCGGCGAAGCTCGGCCACTCGCCGCTGGACGTGGTGGCGTGGCACGGCAACTACGCGCCGTACAAGTACGACCTGCGCCGCTTCAACACGATCGGCTCGATCAGCTACGACCATCCCGATCCGTCGATCTTCACCGTGCTGACCTCGCCCAGCGACACGGCCGGTACCGCCAACCTCGACTTCGCGATCTTTCCGCCGCGCTGGCTGGTGGCACAGCACACGTTCCGGCCACCGTGGTTCCATCGCAATGTGGCCAGCGAGTTCATGGGCCTGATCACCGGCGTGTACGACGCCAAGGCCGAGGGCTTCGTGCCCGGCGGCGCCTCGCTGCACAACTGCATGAGCGGGCATGGGCCGGATGCGGTGACGTTCGAAAAGGCGTCGGCGGCCGATCTGTCGAAGCCCGACGTGATCGTCGACACCATGGCCTTCATGTTCGAGACGCGCAAGGTGATCCGTCCCACGCGGCAGGCGCTGGCGTCGCCGCAGCTGCAGCACAACTATCATGCGTGCTGGCAGGGGATCGGCAAGCATTTCGATCCATCGGCGGCGTAGGCCGTCACACCGTTTCCGGAGCAATGCATGAAGCTGGGTAGTCTCAAGGAGGGCGGCCGCGACGGCACGCTGATCGTGGTCAGCCGCGATCTCACGTGCGCGGTCCGCGCCGGCGGGATCGCGTCGACGCTGCAGGCGGCGCTGGACGACTGGTCGAACAGCGCGCCGCGGCTCAACGCGCTGTATGTCGATCTCAACGAAGGCGGCGCCAGCGGTGCGTTTGCGCTGGAGATGACCGCGCTGGCCGCGCCGCTGCCGCGCGCCTACGAATTCGTCGACGGCAGCGCCTACCTGCCGCACGTCGAGCGCGTGCGCCGGGCGCGCGGCGCCGAGGTGCCGGCCAGCTTCTACACCGATCCGCTGATGTACCAGGCCACCAGCGCCGGCTTCCTCGGCCCGCGCGATCCGGTGCTGGTGCCGAGCGAGGCGTACGGCATCGACCTGGAGGCCGAGGTGGTGGTGGTCACCGACGACGTGCCGATGGGCGTGACCCCGGCGCAGGCGGGCGAGCACATCCAGCTGATCGGTCTGGTCAACGACGTCAGCCTGCGCGCGCTGATTCCGGGCGAGCTGGCCAAGGGCTTCGGCTTCCTGCAGTCCAAGCCGCGCTCGGCGCTGTCGCCGGTGCTGGTGACGCCGGACGAACTCGGCGACGCGTGGCAGGGCGACAAGCTGCACCTGCCGATGCGTACCTGGTTGAACGGCGCGTGGTTCGGCGCGGCCGAGTGCGGTGTCGACATGCAGTTCAGCTTCGCCGAACTGGTGGCGCATGTGGCGAAGACGCGCCCGCTGACCGCCGGCACCCTGGTCGGCTCCGGCACCATCGCCAACCAGGACACCGGCAAGGGCGCCTCCTGCCTGGCCGAGCAGCGCACGGTGGAAACGCTGCGCGATGGCCAGCCGAGCACGCCG
>JAJZGE010000095.1 GCA_021798675.1 Pseudomonadota bacterium
CCCGCATCCGCCAACACCGCGCGCTCAGCCGCCGTCGGGCGTCACGCGCGTCGCCATGACGCTGCCCTGCACCTGGCCAAGCTTGGTCTTCCCGTCAGGTGCGAACTGGGTCAACGTGAAGTTGCCCGCATAGCTGTCGTCGTCGCGATCCAGCCGAACGTATTCGCGGATGTTGGTCGGCCCGATGTAGGTCTTGCCGGTGGGATCCCAGCTCATCGCCCAGTGGTTGAGCCGGTAGGTCCTCGGCCCGGTCCGCGTCCACACGCCCAGGCAGAAGCTCTGCGTCATCGGCGCCCGCCCGGAATTCATGATCTCGGTGCCGTCGGCGTGCCAGGTAGCGAAACCCTGGTCGAGCACGGTGCCGTCGGGGATGCCCTGGTCGCCCTTCGCGGTGAAGGTGAACCGGTACAAGCCCGTGATCGGCTCCTGCTCCTGCAAGGGATTGACCATGCCGGGCACTGCCTGCAGGAGGCTGGGCGAGGCTGCGTCCACGATCAGGGCGACAGGCATGCCGACCGCCTCGCCGCTGGCACCGCAGGCTTTGGCGGCATGGCAAAAGAGCATCGACAAACCGATCGCGCCGAGCGCGAAGGTTGCATGCATGCGAGTATTCATGGCGTTCCCCTCGGTGGTTGATCGGGCAGCACGCCTTGTGCCGCCCTGAGGGATAAACTGCGCGTCGACTGGGGCTGGAGTCATGATGGTCCAGTGAGGGAATCGCGAGGATTTCCGTCCCCGCGATCGTGGCGGTCTGGTCAGCACGGCGCGTAACGACATGGGAAACGACAACCTCCCGACGCATCGGGAAATGCCCGCCAGGTTCGTTTTCGCGGACGTCGTCGTCGATGCGGTCGCCCACCGCCTGCTGCGCGACGGGCGCGAGACCGCGATCGAGCCGAAGGCCTTTGCCGTGCTGCTGGAGTTCCTTGCCAGCCCCGGCCAGTTGCGCAGCCGCGACGACCTGCTCGACGCGGTCTGGGGTCACACCTGCGTCACTCCCGGCACGCTCAACCGCCTCATCGCGCAATTGCGGCGGGCACTGGGCGACGATAGCGAAAACCCCCATTGCATCCAGACCGTGCACGGGCTCGGCTATCGCTTCATCGCTCCCCTGCGGCACCTCGACGCCGAGGCGCCGCCCGTGCTGCGCTTCGCGCCATCGGCGCGCAGCCGCGTGCCGCAGCGGAGCGGGTCACTGATCGGGCGCGAGCACGATCTCGGACAGCTGGCCCGGCTGTTGCACGAGGCTCGGCTGGTGACCGTGACCGGCGCGGGCGGCATCGGCAAGACACAGGCCGCGCTGGAGGTGGCGCGCAGGGTCGCCGTGGATTTTCCCGACGGCACCTGGCTGTTCGATTGCACCTTGCAGGATGATGGCGAGGCGATGGCGCGCGCGCTGGCCGACATGTTCGACATCCGCGCCACCCGCGAAGCGGACGAATCGCTGGCCCGCCTCTGCGAGCTGCTGCGGATGCGCCGCGTGCTGCTGGTGTTCGACAACTGCGAGCGGGTCGTCGGCTCGCTGGCGAAAATCACCGAGACCCTGCTGGGTGCATGCTCCGACCTGCGCGTGCTGGTGACCAGCCAGCACCGCATGGATTGCGCAGGCGAAACGATCTACCGGCTGCCGCCGCTGGATCTTCCTCCGTCGGGCGAATGGACGACCGGCACCGCCGTGGCGGAACTGGCGCAGGTACCGGCCGTGCAACTGTTGCTGGAACGCTCGCGCGCGCTTGCCTCGGGTTTCATGCTGACGCCGGACAACGCCTCCGCGGTCGCCGAGATCTGCCGGCGGATGGAAGGGCTGCCACTGGCGCTGGAGATCGCCGCGGCACGCCTGCGACTGCTCAGTCCGGAACAGCTGCTGGCGCGCGTGGGCCCGCATTTTCTCAACGACGCCAAGGCCAGCTCCAGCCAGCCGGCGCATCACCGCACCCTGCACGCCCTGATCGAATGGAGCTATTCGCTGCTGTCGGAGCGCGAACAGGCTCTGCTGCGCGGCTTGAGCGTCTTTGCAGGCGCCTGCACGCTTGGCGGCGCCGGCGCAGTAGGCGCCGTGTTCGGCCTCGACGACGCCGAGGTGCTGGATCTGCTGGGCGGCCTGATCGACAAGTCGCTGCTCGCGGTGGATGCCGCCAGCAACCCGCCCGGCTATCGCCTGCTGGACAGCGTGCGGCTGTTCGCGCAGGCCAAGCTGGCCGAAAGCGCCGACGAGATGCGCGTGCGCGATGCGCACCTGGAGCATTTCGTCCGGCTCGCCGGGCAGGTCGACGCGGAAATCCGCAGCGATCGCCAACAGCTGTGGGCCGACCGCGTCCGGCGCGAGTGGGCTAACCTGCATGCGGCGTTCGACCATGCCCTGTCGCGACCCGATCGTGCGGAACTCGGGCTGGCGCTGGTCGGCAACCTGTGCTGGTACTTCCGGGTACACAGCGATTACGCCCAGTCCGCGCAATGGCTCGACAGGGCTCTGCGCGCCGGGCAGGCGGCGACAAGATCGCGCGCGCAGGCACTCATCGCCATCGGCATGGTGTACCACCAGTCGTCCTTGCACGAGCATGCCGGGCCGCGCCTGCGCGAAGGCATCGCGCTGGCCACGCGCCTTGGCGACAGCTGGCTGACCGCGGCGGGCGAGGCGGTGCTGGCCTTCGAGCTGGCGACCTGCGGCGACTTTCCCGGTGCCGAGCAGAGCGTGGCGTCGGCCCTGGTCATCGCCGACGCGCTGGACGACGCGTGGCTGCGCTCGATGGCGCTGCTGAGCCGAGGCGTCGCACTCGCCCTCAATCGCCACGATCGCGAGGCCGAGGCCTGCCTTGATGCGGCCTATGCGGCGGTGTCGGCGCCGGAACACGACGCCTTCCACCAGGCCTATACGCTGATCAACCTCGCCCTGCTGCGCCTATACCTGCACGAATTCGTCAGGGCCGCACAGGACTGGCTGGCCGTGCTGGATACCATGACCAGGCTTCGGCATTGGCGAGGCGTGGCGGGTTGCGTCGAAGGCGCCGCCTATCTTGCCGCCGCCTATGGCGAAGCGCGCCGCGCCGCCCGCTTCCTGGCCGCAGCCGCGCGCATGCGCGTGCTGACCGACGCACCGCTCATGCCGCAGTGGCGCAAGGGGCAAGCCGAGGCCGAAGGCAAGGCCCGCCATGCACTCGGCGCCAACTTCGCGCAGATCCAGCGCGAAAGCGCCGCCGAGCGCTTCGAGGAAATCGCCGCCGAGGCGCGTGCGACATTGGCGGATCTGGCTCAGGGTCGACGCAGCACCGCCAGCAAGCCCGCCGGATCGTAGTGCGCGCGTAGCGCCGCGAGCCGAACCTGCGTGACTGCATCGTGCGTGCGCGTGCCGAGGTCGGCCGGCTCACCGACGAAGTTAGGCTGCATGCCGGCGCGCGCATGCGGTGCGATCGCCGCGCGCAATCCGCGCGTCCATTCGCGCACGGCAGCGTAGCGCTCCGCCGCGCCGGCGTGGCCGATCACGTTGACGAAGAAGGGCGCGCCGCGGTTCGCGAAGGCGGTGGCATCGGCGGGAACGGCAGCCACGGCACCGCCCAGGTGATGCACGTGCACTTCGCAGAGCGGATCCGGTGGCACGGCCGCCAGCGGGGCCAGGGCATCGATCAGCGCGTCGTCGAGCGCATCGAGTTGCGAGGTCGTCCAGTAATAGTGGTCGCCCGCAGGCGCGGTGGGATCGAACGCCTGCTGCCATGCGGCGTATGGCATCACTCCTTCGTGACGGCCCCAGGCTTGCCCGTGGCCAGCGAGCGGCGCCAGCGCCTGCGGGCCTTGCGCGGGTTCGCCGCTCCAGCACCAGGCCAGCGCGACAGCGCGTTGCCCGTGTGCCTCGGCCGGCAGGAACGGCAAGGGCGGCGCGGTGGTGAAGACCAGCATCGCGGTGAGCGCGGCCGGTGCCGTCGGCGTGAATGCGCGGAACGCGCACAACAGCTCCGCGGCGGACTCGATGGGATGGAACGCCACGCCGGCATGGACCTCGCTCACTGCATGCAGCCGGTAGGTGAAACGGGTGACCACGCCCAGCCCGCCTGCACCGCCGCGCAGTCCCCAGAAGAGATCGGCATGCTGGCGCTCGCTGGCCACTACCGTACGACCATCCGCCAGCACGACGTCGGCTTCGACCAGGTTGTCCGCCGCCAGCCCGTAGTGGCGCATCAACCAGCCCACGCCGCCGCCGAGGGTGTAGCCGCCGACACCGGTGGTCGAAACCAGGCCGCCGGTGGTGGCCAGCCCATGCGACTGCGTGGCCGCATCCACCTCGCGCCACAGGGTGCCGCCGCCGACCCGCACGATGCGCGCGGCCGCATCCACTTCGACGTGGTTCAACGCACCGAGATCCAGCATCAGCGCATCTTCGCGCACGGCCAACCCGGCCACGTTGTGACCGCCGCCGCGCACCGTCATCGGCAGGCGCGCGACGGCGGCGAACTTGACCGCCAGCACGACGTCGCCGGCATCGGCGCACTGGACGATGGCCAGCGGATGGCGGTCGATCGCGCCGTTCCACACGCGGCGGCGCGATTCGTAATCGGGATCGCCCTGCCGCAGCAACCTGCCTCGTAGCTCCCTGGCCAGATCCTGCCAGGCGAGCGTGCTTGCACGACCGGACTCGACGGACATGCCCCCCCCCTTTCTCGCGATCAATGCGGCATTCACGGGACCGTGTCGCGCCAATTGGCGCCCGGCCGGAGGCATGATGCACCTGTTCGGCACAGCCGGTCATGATGGAAGCATTGGGCTTCGATGATGGCGCCGGCAACCGCCTTGCGGTCGACAGGCGGGCTCAACCTGGATCGAGCGTAAACGCGTCGGCATCCATCCACGCCGGGAAGCGCTCGCGATGGGCGAGCAGAGGCGCGGGATCGAGGGTGACGGTGGCGACCTGCTCCAGCGGGCCGCACTCCACCAGCGGCTCGCCCACCGGGTCGATCACCGCGCTGTCGCCGGCGTAGGGAAGGTCGTTGCCGTCCACGCCCACGCGGTTCACGCCGATCACGCAGGCGAGGTTTTCGATCGCACGGGCGCGCAGCAGGGTGCGCCAGGGCTGGCGGCGGGGCGCAGGCCAGTTCGCCACGAACAGGGCGAGGTCGTAGTCCATGCCGCCCGCCGCACCTTCCAGCCGGCGATTACGCAGCCACACCGGGAAACGCAGGTCGTAGCAGACCTGCGGCAGGATGCGCCACCCCTTCAGCTCCACGACCAGGCGCTCGCGGCCGCCGCCGTAGCGGGTGTGTTCGCCGGCCATGCGGAACAGGTGGCGCTTGTCGTATTGCTCGAACGTGCCGTCGGGCCGCATCCACAGCAGGCGGTTGTAGACGGTCCCACCCTCGCGGATCGCCAGGCTGCCGCAGACCACCGCATCCACTTCGGCGGCCAGTGCGCCCAGCCAGGCCACGCCCTCGCCTTCCATGGTGTCGGCGCTGGCGATCGTGTCGTTGCTGAAGCCGGACAGGAAAGTCTCCGGCAGCACGATCAGGTCGCTGCCTTTCGCGCGCCGCGCCAGCGCGCCGTAGTAGTCACGGTTGGCCGGTGCGTCGTGCCAGCGGGTAGCGCCCTGCACCAGCGAGACGGTCAACGGCTGCAAGCCCTTGTCATCCCCGCTCACAGCCGGCACAGCCGTTCGGCGGCTGCCTCCATGGTGGCGTCGCTCTTGGCGAAGCACAGGCGCAGCAGGCGCGTGCCCGGCGCGGTCTCGCAGAACGGCGTCAGCGGGATCGCCGCCACGCCGCCCTGCTCCACCAGCCAGCGGCTGAAGGCTAGGTCGTCCTCGTCGCGGATCGCCGAGTAGTCCACCAGCTGGAAGTAGCCGCCCGGCACGTCGAGCAGCGTGAAGCGCGACGGCGCCAGCAGTGCGCGGAAACGGTCACGCTTGGCCTGGTAGAACGCGGGCAGCTCCAGGTAATGCCGCGGGTCGCTGGCGAGGAACTCAGCGAACGCGGCCTGCGCGGGATGGAAGCTGCAGAACGTAAGGTACTGATGCACCTTGCGGAATTCCGCGGTAAGCGCCCTCGGCGCCACCGCATAGCCCAGCTTCCAGCCGGTGCAGTGGTAGGTCTTGCCGAAGGAGGACACCACGATGCTGCGCGCGGCCAGTTCCGGGTGACGCAGCACGCTCTCGTGCTGCCGGCCGTCGTAGACGATGTGTTCGTACACCTCGTCGGACAGCACCACGATGCCGGTGTCGCGCACGATCGCCGCCAGCTCGTCGAGGTCGGCTGCCGACAGTACCGCGCCGGACGGGTTGTGCGGACTGTTGATCAGGATCATGCGCGTGCGCGGCGTCACCGCGTCGCGCACACGCTGCCAGTCCACGGCAAAGCTCGGCGCAAGCAGCGGGATATGCACCGCCCTGGCGCCCTGCAGCTCGATGACCGGCTCGTAGCTGTCGTAGGCCGGATCGAACACGATCACCTCCTCGCCCGTGCGCACCATCGCGGCGATCGCTGCGAACAACGCCTCGGTGGCACCGGAGGTCACGGTGATTTCGGCGTCGACGTCGGGGCGGTGGCCGTACATGCGCTCGGTCTTCAACGCGATCTGCTCGCGCAGCGGCGCGGTGCCGTGCATCGGCGCGTACTGGTTGCGCCCCTCGTCCATCGCGCGCGCCAGCGCATCGCGCAGGCCCTGCGGCGGCTCGAAATCCGGGAAACCCTGCCCCAGGTTCACCGCCTTGTGCTCCAGCGCGAGCTGGCTCATCACGCTGAATATGGTGGTGCCGACCTTGGGGAGCTTGGTGTCGATCTTCATCGTATTGCCGTATGGAAGTCCAAACGAAA
>JAJZGE010000096.1 GCA_021798675.1 Pseudomonadota bacterium
GCAGGCGCTGGCGGCCGGCCTGGTACTGGTCACCGACAACCTGCGTGAGTTCCGGCGGGTGCCGGGGCTGCAGTGCGAGAACTGGATGCGTTGAAGGCTGGCGCGCAATGCGTGGCCAGCACGCATGAAACACGTGCGCGAGCGTAGCCCATCTCATGCGCCTTCCATGGCGCGGTTTGCAGACAATGTCTTGGCGCCGTCAGAAATCGATCGTGGCCGAGGCGAAGTAGGCGCGCGGCTCTTCGTAGATGGCGCGCACGAACGGGGTGCCGGCGAACGTCGTGTCGCCGTAGGCGAACGTGTAGTAGTGGCGGTCGAATACGTTGTCGACGTGCAGGGCGAGCTTGACGTCCTTCAACAGGCCCGTGCCCACATGCACGGTGTCGCGGATGCTCAGGTTCATGACCGCATAGCTTGGAATCGTCTCGCTGCCGGGCAGGCCGGCGTTGT
The DNA here is from genome assembly GCA_021798675.1 of Pseudomonadota bacterium. Next base: position 451 of record JAJZGE010000096.1, read on the forward strand.
ATTCGGTGACGTACTGCGAGCCGGAGTAATGCTCGCTGACGCTGGCGCGCCAGTCGTGCCACTTCCAGCCGATGCCGAGGTTGGCCAGATGCTTGGGCACTCCTGCCAGGGGCTGTCCCGACTGCACGGCCTGCCCCGCCAGCGCGGCCGCGCCGGCCGCATTCGCCACGGTGAAGCTCGACGTGAAATAGGCCTTGTTGTAGGCAATGTTGCCGTAGACGCTGAAGGCGCCCGCCCGGGTGTCCAGCGTGTCCTGAAGGTCAAGCTCCGCGCCCTCGTAGCGCGAGGTTCCGCCGTTGGTGGTGGTGCTCAGCTGGGTGGTGGGATTGGTCTGCTGGATGAAGGTGTTGGCGAAATCCTCGCGGTACAGGTTGAAGGCGCCCTCGAATCCGTGCGCTTCGTAGCGCGCGCCCAGCTCGATGTCGCGGACGAATTCCGGGCTGACGTGCAAGGGCACCACCACGGCCTGGCCCGCGGCATTGCTCTGGCCGACGCTGTTGTAGTACGCGGCAATACCGGGGAACTTCGCGGTCTTGCCCCACGCGGCGTACAGGCTCACGTGGTCCACCGGCTGCCAGTTCAGCCCCAGCGTCGGCGAGATGTAGTGCTCGGTGTCCGAGACGGAACCGCTGATCGGGTAGAAGAATCCGACGTTGTCGAAATCCGAGGTGCGCGAGAGCAGGTACTTGACGCCCGGGGTCACGTGCAGGGTGTCGTCGAGCAGGCTGATATCGTCCTGCACGAAAGCCGAGCCGAGGCTGCGCTGGTCGTGCTCGTCCCAGGCGTTGTTGTATCCGGTCTTCAGCGGCATCGGGCTGGCGCCGTACCAGTATTCAGACGAGTGCAGCTGGGTGTGCGAGAAGTCGGCGCCGAATTTCACCAGGTTGTCGGGAAGGTCAAGCGTGAAGTGCGGCATGATCCCGTACTGCTGGGTGCGGTACAGGTAGGTGTGGTAGGCGTTGCCAGCGAGGTTGCTGCCGAAGGTCGCCGCCGGGTCGTAGCTGGGGCCGTTCGGATAGGACAGCCAGAACGAATAATCGCCCGGCGTGTTCGGCAGGGCGTAGGGCTGGGTCGCGCTCTGGATGTCCGCCGGGTTGGCGAACGAGAGCCGGCTGTAGTCGACGTTGCGCGCGTAGACCCGGGCGTTGAAGGAGAGCACGTCGTTGACCCGCATGCGGTCGCCGAGGATGTAGGTGCCGCCGTGGTCCTTGTTGTAGCTGTTGGTCCAGTCCATCGGCCAGCCGTAGTGGTAGCCGTATTGCCGGATCAGTGGCAGCGGAATGGTGTGCGGCGTGAACCCGCGATTCGCGTTGTAGATGGCATACGCGTACACCTCGCCGTCGCCGCCGTCGTAGGGCAGCACGCCGGCGTAGTAGACGTTGGTGTTGCGGTTGCCGGCATTGGCCTGCCAGCCGCTGCTGGAGTTGTGGTTGATGCTGATGAGGTTGCGCACGCCGCCGATGGCGCCGGTGTTGGCGGTGAGCCCGTAGAACCAGGTGTCGAAGCTGCCGCCGCCCATCGTGGCGGAGACATCCGCCTTGGCGGAGGGATCGCGCGGCTTGAAGGCGATGGTGCCGCCCAGCGAGTTGTAGGAGGTCACCGCGGGGTTGTTGATGCCGCGGTAGATGTCGACGCTGTTGATGTCGTCCAGGGTCAGCGGGATGTTGTTGCGGGTGGAGGCCGAGTTGGTGGTGCCGCCGTTGAACGGGTCGTTGATCGGCACGCCGGCGAAAGTCTCCGAAAACTGGCCGCTGCTGAAGGAGCGGAAGGTGATGTTGGTGCGCACGCTGTTCGCCGCCGGCGTGCGCACATTGATCGAGGGAGTGCGCTCCAGCAGGCTTTGCACGCTGAGCATGGGCGAGGCGAAGCGGATGGCCGAAGGGCCGATCACCGAGGCGCTGAAAGCGGAGTTCATCGGGATGCGCGTCAAGGTCAGCTCCCGTGCGATCACCTGGATCGTCGAGAGCTGTGCGACGTGTTTGCCCTTGATCTGCTGCGTGCTGCTGACAGGTTTCGGCGCGCCTTGCGCGCTGGCTGTCTGTGCGGCAGCGCCGAGCGGCGACAGCGCCATCCATCCGGCGCCTGCAAGCGCCGTGAAAAGCCGCGTTGACTGGGGTTTGCGCATGATCAAGTCCTCTCACTGATGAATGGAAGATTTGGCCGCGAAACCGTTCCTGCTTCGCCTGCCTGATGACGATGCCCGGGCACCTGGGGTGGGGCGCATGTCCGGGCCAACTGCGGCAGGAACAGCGCCGCCTGCCTAGCTGCCCGCTTCGATGCTTGGGGCTGCACCTGCGGGGCGGGCAGCGCGCTGGCCGCGGCCCGCAGCGGACGGGAGCCCAAGCTTGGGAAAACACTTTTCGACAATGCGTTACGCAAGTGACGCCGCCATGACATGGCCCCCTTTCCCCACCCGGCTTGCGTCGCCATGACGCGGCTCGACCACGGCACAGCCCGCTTGGCCGTCCACTGCTTTTCGGGCCGAAACATGAGCGAAAACCTGCTTCAGGCCCACCCTCGGCCAGACCCACGCCTTGCGCCCCGATCGCCGGCGCGCTGCGCCGAAGCCGAAGGGCACCCGCGGGCAGGCCTCGGCTTCGCTTGCCTGCACGGCGTGGGCCAGATCAAATCGACCGCATCACCACCCGCCCACCGTCAGCAGCTGGAACCCCGTGACCGGCGCGCCGCGCGGGCTCTCCGCGCCGACCAGGAACACGCGGTGGCTGGCCGGATCCAGCGCCAGCGTGCGCGCGCTCTTGAGGGTAGGCACGGCCTGCTGCAGTGAGTAATGGTCGGCGTCGTCCTGGTGGACCACGTCGAGCATGCCCTCGCCGCTTGAGCTGAGCACGTCGTGCCGCTGCGCGTCCCACGCCACGGCGTCCGGATGCGTGCCGATACGCACGCGGGCGACCTGGTGGCCATCGTGCGCATCGGTGACGATCATCCAGCCGTTGGCGCAGACCGAGAACAGGCGCGCGTGTGCGGCGTCCAGCGCGAGTCCGGTCGGGCCTTCGCACGGCGCCAGCGGCCATACGGCCAGCACCTTGCGCGTGCGGATGTCGACATGCGCCAGCGCGCCCTTGTCCTCCAGGTTCACGTAGACATTGCCGCGGCCGTCGCTGGCCGCGAACTCCGGGTTGCCCGACAGCGCAATGGTGCCCAGCTCCCGGTTCGACTGCGGATCCAGCACGCTGATGCTGTTGCTGTCGCCGTTCATCGCCAGCACGTCGCCGCTGGCGCTGTCGAAGATGATGGCATCGGGATTCTTGCCACTCACCGGAATCCGCTTGATCACCTTCAGCGTGCGCAGGTCCACCACGCTGACTTCGTTGCCATGGCCGTTGCTGACGTAGGCACGCTGGCCGCCCGGCAGCAGCGCCACGCCGTGCGCATGCTGCATGCCCGGGATCTCGCCCCGCAGCTTGCCGCTACCGGCCGCCACCACCATCACCCGGTTGTCGCGCGCGATGAACACCCGCTGCGCGGCGGCGTCGAAGGTGAGGTAGTCCCAGCCGCCGCTGCCGCCCAGCGCGTGGTGCGCCACGACGGCCTTGCCGCCGGTGGCGGCCGCGCTGACCGCGATCGATGAAAGCGCTGCCGCGAGCAGCACGGCCCATGCCGAAGTTTTCATGTGGTGGTTTCCTTGCTGTCTCTGGTGGGTAAGAGGTGCCGCGGCGTATGCGGACGTCCGGATACGCCGCCAGCATGCAGTGTGAACGCCATTTCTTCGGCTTCGCTTTGCGGCGCCAGGGCCGGCGCAGGCGTCGGGGGCGACGCCCGCTGTCATCGTTCCGACGTTAGGCCCGTGGTATGACCGGACGGATGCGCCGTGCTTACGGATCCGTAAGGCGGGTGCACTTCACGGCTGCCACCGGGCCGTGCCTACCATGAGTTTCCGCTGCGCAGCCGAAGGTGCCTGATGCGTATCCTGATCGTCGAAGACGACCACGCCACCGCGGCGCATATCGCCGGCGGACTGCGCCATCACGGCGGCCCGATCGACCAGGTGGCGGACGGTCCGCAGGGGTTGTCGCGCGCTGCCGACGCGAACTACGACCTGCTGGTGGTCGACCGCATGCTGCCGGGCATGGACGGCCTCACCATGATCCGGAAACTGCGCGCCGCCGGACACGAGATGCCGGTGCTGATGGTGTCCGCGCTGGGCGACGTGGAGGCGCGCGTCGAAGGCCTCGATGCCGGCGCCGACGACTATCTGGCCAAGCCCTTTGCGATGGTCGAACTGAGCGCGCGCATCGAGGCGCTGTCGCGCCGCCCCAGCATGACGAAGGTGGTGGCGCGCCTGCGCGTGGCCGACCTGGAACTGGACCTGCTCACCCGCCAGGCGCAGCGGGCGGGCCGCAGGATCGAGCTGCAGCCGCGCGAGTTCCGCCTGCTGGAATACCTGATGGCGCACGCCGACCGCGTGGTGACCCGGGCGATGCTGCTGGAGAACGTGTGGGATTTCCATTTCGATCCGCAGACCAGCGTGGTCGAGACGCACGTCAGCCGCCTGCGCGGAAAGATCGACCGCGGCTTCGCGCGCGCGTTGCTGCACACCGTGCGCGGCGTGGGGTACAGCCTGCGTGCGGCACGCTGAGACGGCGCACAGCGCGGTCTTCCGCACTGCCGCGTTCCGGCTGGCCCTGCTGCAGGCACTGCTGTTCGCGGTCTTTGCCGCCGCCCTGCTTGGCGTGGTGTGGCGCGGCGTCAATGCGTACGCGGAAGCCCAGCTGCGCGATACGGTGAGGGCGGAGATGGCCGGGCTGCAGCAGGCGGCCGCGGACGCCACGCTGATCAAGCAGCTGCAGCTGCGCATGGCGTTGATGCCGCTGGGTCCGCACTACTACCTGCTGACCGATGACGGCGGCAGGCGCCTGCTCGGCAATCTGCGCTATCGACCGACCACGCCCGGCTGGCACGTGGTACCACTGACCGGCGCGCTGGGCGAAGACCATTCCGATGCCGACAACGTGCATCTGTTCGCACGCCGACTGGCCGACGGCCGCTGGCTGGTCGTGGGCAGCGACAACCGCTCGGTGATCGAGCTGGGCGAAGTGCTCAGCGGCGGGTTCATCGACGTGGGCGGCGTCGCCGTGCTGCTGGTGCTGGTCAGCGGCGGCCTGGCCAGCCGCCGCTACCTGAAGCGCATCGACGCGCTGGGCGAACGGGCCGAACGCATTCTCGAGGGCGAGCGCGACGTGGTCATCCGCGAGCACGGCCGCGGCGACGAGTTCGACCGCCTCGCCGGCCGCCTCAACCGCCTGCTCACGCGCATGCAGGTGCTGATGGAAGGCATGCGGCAGGTGTCCAACGACATCGCGCACGACCTGCGCACGCCGCTGGCGCGCCTGCGCCAGCATCTGGAAGCCGGGCTGATCGAGGCACCCGCGTCCTCGCCGCTGCGCCGCACGGTAGAGCAGGCGATGATCGAGGTGGACCGGCTGCTGGCCACCTTCCGCGCCATGCTGCGGATCGCCAGCGTGGAGGCGCGCCAGCGCCGCGCGGGATTCGCAGCGGTGGACCTGTCGCAGCTGTTTGCCGACATCGCCGAAACCTATCGCCCGGTGGCGGAAGATCGCGGGCAGCAGCTGCAGGCGGTCATCGCAGCCGGGCAGGTGGTGCACGGTGATCGCACGCTGCTGGCGCAGCTGCTTGCCAACCTGGTGGAAAACGCGCTGCACCACACCCCGCGCGGCACCCGCGTCGCGCTGGGGCTGACGCCGATGGCGCAGGGCCTGATCGGCCGTGTCGAGGACAACGGCCCCGGCGTTCCCGCCGAGGCGCGCACGCGCGTGCTGGGCCGCTTCGTGCGCCTGGACAGCAGCCGCCGCACGCCCGGCGACGGCCTTGGCCTGGCGCTGGTGGCGGCGGTGGCCGACCTGCACGGCATCCAGCTCTCGCTGGGCGACGCGCATCCCGGCCTGCGTGTCGAACTGCGGTTTCCGGCGGGCGCAGCGGCACGCTGAGCGGATCGCGCCCGAGCTCGAAACGCGCCGGCCCTTCCCGCCACATCGCACCATACCGATCAGTAAGTATCCGGCCACCGGACTGTCACGGCGCCGATCTAGCTTCCAGCGCAACTCCTGCGCTTTCTCCTGCCACTCCACCTCTCGGTGCCTGCATGTCGGGCCTCGGGCATGGCTTTATCCAGATCGAGGTTTGTCCCATGGAACGTACGGTTCTCAGAAACGCGATCCTGCGTGGCATCGCCCTGCTCGGCCTCGGCGCCGCCGCCGTCCCCGCCTGGTCGACCGGCGCCTCCCTCGCCGGGAC
>JAJZGE010000097.1 GCA_021798675.1 Pseudomonadota bacterium
ACGCGATCGGTCTCCGGGTTGAGCGGCGGCAGGCCGGTGGCCTTGCTCATCATGCCATCGGCGATCGCGTCGGTGATGCGCCCGCGGTTGCGGAACGGCTCGCGGGTGACGGTCGGGTAGTAGATCAGCTTCTCGCGCACCAGCTCGCCGAGGTATTCGTGTTGCGGCAGCTCGTGCTCCAGGTAGTGCGCGTAGGCGAGGTCGTTGATGTGGCGCACGCCGTGCGCCAGCACGATCCTGTCGTAGCGCTCGTAGGTGTCCGGATCGCGGATGATGCTCAGGAACGGCGCCAGCCCGGTGCCGGTGCCGAGCAGGTAAAGGTGTTTGCCGGGCTTGAGGTCGGTGAGCACCAGGGTACCGGTGGGCTTGCGCGTGACGATCAGCGGATCGCCCGGCTTCAGGTGCTGCAGCCGCGAGGTAAGCGGGCCATTCGGCACCTTGATCGAGAAGAACTCCAGGTGTTCCTCCCAGCTCGCACTGGCGATGGAGTAGGCCCGCATCAGCGGCCGGCCCTCGCTCTCCAGCCCGATCATCACGAACTGCCCGCTGTCGAAACGGAAGCCCGGATCGCGCGTGGTGCGGAAGGAAAACAGCGTGTCGTTCCAGTGCTGCACGTCGATCACGTGCTCGGTCGCGAAGGCCACCATGGGTGTTCGATCTCGGATTGCGTGTCGGGGAAACGTGCCGCCTAGAGGCGGCACGGACTCGCACAGGGCTGGGCCTGCGAGTGGCCGCGCGCAGGCGCGGCGATGGCGGTATTTTACGCGATCCGCAGCGCACCTGCCCGGAGGCTTCTGCGGCAAAATGCCCGCGGCCCAGGCGCAGGGAACGACCCGCAAATGAATGCCGTACGGCGCCCCCTGCCCGGCGGGACGCACGCCGGCCGGGAGTCGATGGGCAGCCGAAGTACCGGCCATCGGCCTCCTGCGCAAGGCTCAGGGCTGGCAGGCCGGTAAAAGAAGAAGCGCTGCAGAACGAGGCGACCAGGGACGCCCTGCGACAAGCGGCGTGCCCACCCCGCCTGGATCAAGGCGGTGACTGTCAACGAAACGCGCGTGCGCTTGTACCTGCGCACGCGCGTGGCGGGATCACCGATCCCGCATTGTCACTTGAACGATGTCAGTGCCCGATCTGCTTGCTGTTCGCGTTGAGCTCCTGGTTCAACGCCTTCTGCTGCGTCTTGGTGATGTAGCCCCCGTTGGCCTTCGCGTCGGCGCGCTGCTGCTGCGCCACCGAGCGGTCACTGGTACGCAGCGCGTGTGCCTGGGCGTGGGTGAGCTCGCCCTCGCGAACCTGGTTGGTGATGCGCCGGTTCTGCCGCTGGGTGCGATCGACCACCTGGTCGCGACGCGGATGCTTATGCTCGAAACGATGATCGTGGCGCTCGCGCGCGATGCTGGGTGCGGCGACGGCGAACGCCGTCAGGCTGAGCAGGATCAGGCAGTTGATGCGGGTGGAAAGGCGCATGGCAATCTCCTCGGTGAACGGAGCGCGACCGCTCCGGTGTGGGCTGGGAACGCGGCCAAGATGGAAGTGTTGACCGGGCCCACGCACCGTAAGGCGCTTGTTCAGCTTGGCGGCGCGGCGCCCACAAGCGCAGCGGTCGGTCGAGTACCAAGCGCATCGTGGCGACTCCATAGCCGAATGCCGGACCGTCCTGCTCGCGGGTGGTCGGTTACCGGCAGGGCGCACATGCCACGGCCATCGACGCACGGGTCCCCAGCGCCAGCTCTGAAGGTCCAAGACAAGCGTCCATGCGGCCACTGAGCTAAGCTGATCGCCGAACCGGCGGCCCCCTTTTCGATGGAAAGTCCGACGCGTTTTCCCGTTGGACCAGCATGTTGTCCGAGAAGCCGACTGTACCCAGTGACTGAAATCAAGCGTACGGCATTGAATGCAAACGACTGGCGCCTGTCCGTCGCCCCGATGATGGACTGGACGGACCGGCACTGCCGCTTCTTCCACCGCCTGCTCTCCCCGCACGCGCGGCTGTACACCGAGATGGTGACCAGCGCGGCGCTGGTGCGCGGCCGGCAGTTGCGCCTGCTCGAACACAGCCACGAGGAGCACCCCGTGGCGCTGCAACTGGGCGGCAGCGAGCCGGCCGAGCTGGCCGAGGCGGCGCGGCTGGGCGCCGCCGCCGGCTACGACGAGATCAACCTCAACGTGGGCTGCCCGTCCGACCGCGTGCAGTCCGGCCGCTTCGGCGCCTGCCTGATGTACGAGCCGGCACTGGTGGCCGACTGCGTGAAGGCCATGCGCGACGCGGTGAGCGTGCCGGTCACGGTGAAATGCCGCATCGGCGTGGACGAGCAGGACGAGTACGCCGACCTGCAGCGCTTTACCGAAACCATGCTGGAGGCCGGCGTCGAGGTCCTGGTGGTGCATGCCCGCAAGGCCTGGCTGAAAGGCCTGTCGCCCAAGGAAAACCGCGAGATCCCGCCGCTGGACTATCCGCGTGTGCACCGCCTGAAGCACGAGTTCCCGCAGCTCGTGGTGGCGATCAACGGCGGCATCACCACAGTGGAACAGGTGCAGGCCCAGTTGGTCGAACTGGACGGGGTGATGCTGGGCCGTGCGGCCTACCACGACCCGTTTGTGCTGGCCCGGCTCGAGCACGCGCTATACGGTACGCCGCTGCCGAGCCGCGAGGCGGTGCTGCATCGCCTGCGTCCCTACATCGAGGCCGAGCTGGCGCGCGGCACCGCGCTCAAGCACATCACCCGCCACCTGCTCGGCCTGTACCAGGGCGAGCCCGGGGCACGTAGTTTCCGCCGCACGCTCAGTGAGGGCGCGCACCTGCCCGGCGCCGGCTGGGCGCTGATCGCAAAGGCGATCGAGCCGCTGCGCGCGGCGGCGTGACAGCGGCTGCCCGTCCGGTCACTATTCAGGCCGGGCCGCCCAAACTGAACAGCCATCACCCGATCATGGCCGAAGCCTCTCCATGAAAACCCGCCACATCCTGCCGCTGCTCGTGCCGCTGGTGCTGGGCCTCAGCCCGGCGATGGCGCAGACGCGGGCCAGGCCGACCGAACTCAGCCTCGGCGAAGCCGTGAACCAGGTCCAGCGGGAAACCCGCGGGCAGGTGCTGTCGGCCGAATCGCGACGCTGGGACCGCCGCACCGAGTACCGCATCAAGGTGCTCACGCCGCAGGGCCACGTGAAGGTGATGACGATACCCGCCAACGCCCGCCCGACCACCCCGCCCAACCGCAACCCGTACGGCCGGCATGCCGGCACGAAGGAGAGACACTGATGCGCATCCTCTTGGTGGAAGACGAAGCCCCGCTGCGCGAGACGCTGGCGGCGCGCCTGAAGCGCGACGGCTTCGCCGTCGATGCGGCGCAAGACGGCGAAGAGGCGCTGTACCTCGGCCGCGAAGTGCCGTTCGACCTCGCCATCATCGACCTCGGCCTGCCCAAGATGTCCGGCATGGAGCTGATCAAGGCGCTGCGCGAGGCCGGCCAACGCTATCCCGTGCTGATCCTCACTGCGCGCGGCGGCTGGCAGGACAAGGTGGAAGGGCTGAAGCAGGGTGCCGACGACTACCTGGTCAAGCCGTTCCACGTCGAGGAACTGCTGGCCCGCATCAACGCGCTGGTGCGCCGCGCCAGCGGCTGGTCCAAGCCGGTGCTGGCCTGCGGCCCGATCAAGCTGGACACCACCGCGCAGACGGTGACGGTGGAGGACAAGATCGTCGACCTCACCAGCTACGAGTACAAGGTGCTGGAATACCTGATGCTGCACGCCGGCGAACTGGTCTCCAAGGCCGACCTCACCGAGCACATCTACCAGCAGGACTTCGACCGCGACTCCAACGTGCTCGAAGTCTTCATCGGCCGCCTGCGCCGCAAGCTGGACCCGGAAGGCGCCCTGAAGCCCATCGAGACCGTGCGTGGACGCGGATACCGCTTTGCCATCCCCCGCACCGACGGCGACGAATGAGCCCGCACCGCGCCGCCCGTTGTCGCTGGCGGCGCGTTCGGCCATCACCACCGGGTTCGTGCTGGCCGCCTTCCTCGGCCTGGTCGGCGTGGTCATGGCCGTGGCCAGGAAGCAGAGCGCGCTGAACAGCCTGCAGAACCAGCTGCGCGACGCCGCGATCACCGACATCATCACCCACACCGACGCCAACCGCGACGGCCGCCTGCTGCCGCCCGACTCGCCGCCGCAGAAGTTCTCGCAGCCCGGCTCCGGCCTCTACGCGGTGATCCTCGGCCCGGACGGCTACCGCTGGGAATCCGCCTCGGCCATCGGCCACGATTTCCGCTTCCTCAAGCCGATGCAGCCGGGCGACCGCGTGTTCGCCGGCCCGGTGGAAACGCGCATGGGGCGGCTGTACTACTTCGCCATCGGCGTGTCGTTCGACTACCTCGGCGACAAGTCCACGCCCGCCACCGTCATGGTGGCGCAGACCGAGCAGCAGCTCGAAGGCGAGAACGCGGTGTACCGGCGTACGCTGGCGCTGTGGCTGTCGGTGCTGGGCCTGCTGCTGATCGCGCTGCAATTGCTGCTGCTGCGCTGGAGTCTCACCCCGCTGCGCAAGGTGGCCAACGACATGAGCCGCGTCGAGCATGGCGACAGCGACCACCTGGACAGCCAGTATCCGCTGGAACTCACCGGCCTCACCGAGCGCATCAACGCCTTCATCGACAGCGAGCGCGAGCAGCGCACGCGTTACCGCCATACCCTGGCCGACCTCGCGCACAGCCTGAAGACGCCGCTGGCGGTGATCCGCTCGCAGATGGAATCGTCCAACAATGAACCCGTGCGGCGCGACGTGCTCGACCAGGTGCGCCGCATGGACGAGCTGGTTGCCTACCAGCTGGCCCGCGCCGCCACCTCCGGGCGCCAGACCTTCGCCGCTGCGATCTCCATCGCCAGCCACGCCGAGGACCTGGTGCAGAGCCTGGAGAAGGTCTATGCCGCCAAGAACGTGCTGTGCGAATTCGACATCGCGGACGGCGCCTCCTTCCACGGCGAGTTGAACGACCTGCTGGAACTGATGGGCAACCTGCTGGAAAACGCCTTCAAGTGGACGCGCCACCACGTGCTGCTGGTGGTGCAGAAGCTGCCCCAGCCCGGCCGCACCCGCCCCGGACTACTGATCAGCGTGGAGGACGACGGCCCCGGCATCGCCGAGGACAAGATCGAGAAGGTGCTGCAGCGCGGCGTGCGCGGCGACGAGCGCGTGCAGGGCCATGGCATCGGCCTGTCCATCGTGCAGGACATCGTTCGCGCCTATCGTGGCGAACTCACGGTGGATCGCTCGCCCGACTTCGGCGGCGCGCGTTTCAGCGTGCGGTTGCCGCCGGACTGAGCTGCGCCGCGGCCTTGGTGCCGATCGTCCCCGGAACTACTGGATCGACCCCGGCAGCAACGACTGCCAGCCCAGCGTCGCCGGCCGCGCATGCGTGGGCGCGGAGATCCCGCCGCCATGGTCGGTGCCACCGGCCGCGCCGCTGCCATGATTGTCGCTGCTGCTGTCGGTGTCCGTGTCGGCGGCGTGCTTGGACGAAGACGCATCGCGGTTGAGCCCCAGCGAATCGCTGCCACTGGCACCGGCATCGTGGGTGCAGTTCTCCGCCGTGGCCCGATTGCCGCCGGCGATATCGCGGGCGTCGAAATCCATCGCCATGGCGCTGCCCATGCCGGCTAGGCCGATCAGGCAACCGATCATCCACTGTCTGGCTCGCATGACTGAGCACCCCTTGACGCGCGGCAGAGATTGCCGATCCTCTCAGAAACCGGGCTGCCTGCGCCAGTGTCGCCCCCTGCGCACGCCCGGCCGGCTAAAATCGCCGGATGCCCGCGACCACCTGCCCATAACTGATGCAAGCCGCCGAACTGCTGGCCGAACTGGCCGCGGGCACGCCGCGATCCGGCGTGGAACTGGCCGCCTCCGCCGGCGTGACCCGCGCCGCCGTATGGAAGCAGATCGAGGCGCTGCGCGCGCGCGGCGTGCCGATCGAAGCCGGCGGCGCCCACGGCTACCGGCTGCCGTGGCCGGTGCAGCTGCTGGATGCGGGGCGGATCCGCGCCGCGCTGCCGGCCGGCGTCGCGGAAAGGCTGGGCGGGCTGGAGGTGTATTGGGAGCTCGACTCCACGTCCAGCGAACTGCAACGCCGCGGTTCGGCAGCAGCGGACCTGTCCGTGGTGATGGCCGAGACGCAGAGCGCCGGGCGCGGCCGCCGCGGGCGCACCTGGCTGTCGCCGCCGGGGCTGAACATCTACCTGTCGTGCGTGAAGCGCTTCGACCAGGGTTTTGCCGCGCTGTCGGGCTTGTCGCTGGCGATCGGCGTGATCGTGCTGCGCACGCTGGCATCGCTGGGAATCGCTGGCGCGGGCCTGAAATGGCCGAACGACGTGCTGGCCGCCGCGCCCGGCGCAGCGCCCGGCAAGCTGGCCGGCATCCTGGTCGAGCTCAGCGGCGAATACCAGGGGCCGTGCGCCGCAATCATCGGGATCGGCCTGAACCTGCGGCTCACCGATGCGTTGCGCGAACAGGCCGGCCAACCCACCTGCGACCTCGCCACCCTGGCCGGCGGCGTGCCGCCGGACCGCAACCGCGCCGCCGCCGCGCTGGTCGCCGCGCTGGCGGAAGGCCTGCGCCAGTTCGAGCGCGAGGGCTTTGCCGGGTTCGCCGACGAGTACGCCCTCTACGACCTGCTGCACGGCCAGCCCCTGCGCCTGAGCGGCGCCGGCGGCGAG
>JAJZGE010000098.1 GCA_021798675.1 Pseudomonadota bacterium
AGCTCAACCCGCGCCCGCGTGATCCAGCAACCACAACCCCGCAAACAACTTCGGGTCGATCGAATACCCCTCAGCCGCACGCGCGAACAGCCACGCGCCGGCCTCGTTGCGGGGTACCTCGTGCACCACGATGTTCTCGCTGGCATCGCCGCCGCCGGCGCCCACCTTGATCAGCTCGAAGGCGCGCACGTAGGCGATCATCTCGGTGCTCATGCCGGCGGACGACGGTCCCTGGTGCAGCAGGACCGCGTGGTCACAGCGCCAACCGGTTTCCTCTTCCAGCTCGCGCTGCGCGGCCAACACGATGCTTTCGCCCTCCTGCCCGGCGAGGTCGCCGACCAGGCCCGCGGGCATCTCGATCGTGCGCGACTGGATCGCCACGCGGTATTGCTCCACGAACAGCACGCGGTCGTCCGGCGTCACCGCGATCACGATGGCCGCGCCGCCGGGGTTGTTGCGTTCGACGTATTCCCAGCGGCCGCGCTTGCGCAGGCTCAGCCAGCGGCCCTGGTACAGGGTTTCCACCGGCGCGTCGGCATCGGTGGGGCGCATATCGTCGGGCGTCGTCATCGCGGCGATCAGAACGTGCGCTGCACGGAGTAGTCCGCCAGCGTGGCCAGCGCGTCTCGCCAGGTGGAGGCGGGCAGGGCGGCCAGGGCTTCGTGCGCGGCGTTGGCGTGCGCCTCGGCACGTGCGCGGGTGCGCTCCAGCGCGCCGGAGTCGCGGATCGCGGCGACGATGCGGTCCAGCGAGTCCAGCCCGCCGTGCTCAATGGCGTGGCGCAGCGAGGCCACCTGTTCCGGCGTGGCGCTCTGCAGGGCGTAGATCAGCGGCAGGGTGGGCTTGCCTTCGGCGAGGTCGTCGCCGATGTTCTTGCCCAGGGTATCGGCGTCGCTGGTGTAGTCCAGCAGGTCGTCGGCGATCTGGAAGGCGTAGCCCAGCTCCATGCCGTAGCGGCGCAGCGCGGAAACCTGGTCCGCAGGCAGGCCGCCCAGCAGGCCGCCGAGTTCGGTGGCGGCGGCGAACAGCACCGCGGTCTTGCGCTCGATCACCGCGAGGTACGCCGCCTCGTCCACGTCGGCGTTGCCGATGTTGAGCAGCTGCAGCACCTCGCCTTCGGCGATGGTGTTGGTGGTGTCGGCGAGGATGCGCATCACGCGCATGTCGTCCAGTTCCACCATCAGCTGGAACGAGCGCGAGTAGAGGAAGTCGCCGACCAGCACGCTGGCGGCATTGCCCCACAGCGCGTTGGCGGTCTGCCGGCCGCGGCGCAGGCCGGATTCGTCCACCACGTCGTCGTGCAGCAGGGTGGAGGTGTGGATGAACTCGATCACCGCGGCCAGCTTCACGTGCTGTTCGCCGTGGTAGCCCGCGGCGCGCGCGGCCAGCGCGTGCAGCATCGGCCGCAGCCGCTTGCCGCCGCCGGCGATGATGTGCTCGGCGATCTGGTTGATCAGCACCACGTCCGAGGCCAGTCGTGCGCGGATCAGCGCGTCGATGCGGCGCATGTCGGCGTCGGCGAGCGCGCGTATGGCGGCGAAGTCGGCGGGGCGTGGGGCGTCGGCTGGAATCGAGTTCATGGGCGGGCTTTTGGCAGGTTCGCGGAATTATACGGGTAGCCCGCACCGGAGCCGCACCCGGCGGTCCATGGCCGTTTGCGGGCTCCGGCCCTGCGGCGGGAAACCCAAAAATTTACGCGTTCTATACGCGCAGGCCGCGGATCGCTACCCCTTTCATATGCGCCGCTGCCTAGAGTGCGCGGCGTCGTTTCCCTGAGCCGATGCCGATGGACCTGCTCTACCTGTTGTTCCTGTTCGCGATGAGTGCGGCGCTGCTCGGCTTCCTGCGGGTCTGCGACCGCCTGGGCCCGCGCAAGTAGCCCCGCCTCGTCCATCCCGAAACCTTGCTCGCATCGCCATGCGAGGAGTGCCTGCATGCATTTCGCCTATGTCGTCGCCGCGGTGATCGCGGTGCTGTTGATCGCCTACCTGTGCGTGGCCCTGCTCAAGCCGGAGTGGTTCGAATGACCTCCAACGATATCCTCCAGCTCGGCCTGTACCTGGCCGTGTTGCTGCTGCTGGTCAAGCCGCTGGGCGGCTACATGGCCAGGGTCTTCGCCGATGCACCCAACCGCGTCACCCGCTTCGGCGCGCCGGTGGAGCGCGTGCTCTATCGCCTGTGCGGCATCGATCCGGCCGAGGACATGGGCTGGAAGCGCTATGCGCTGGTCGTGCTGGTGTTCAACGTGCTCGGCCTGCTGGCGGTCTACGCGCTGCAGCGGCTGCAGCCGTGGTTGCCGCTGAACCCGCAGCATCTCGGCGCGGTATCGCCGGATTCGGCGATGAACACCGCGATCAGCTTCGCCACCAACACCAACTGGCAGGGCTACGGCGGCGAGACGACGATGAGCTACCTGACCCAGATGCTGGGCCTGGCGGTGCAGAATTTCCTCTCGGCGGCGACCGGCATCGCGGTGCTGGTGGCGGTGATCCGCGGCTTTACCCGGCGCAGCGCGCAGGGACTGGGCAATTTCTGGGTGGACATGGTGCGCAGCACGCTGTACGTGCTGCTGCCGTTGTCGCTGCTGCTGTCGCTGCTGCTGGTCTCGCAGGGCGTGGTGCAGAACTTCAAGTCCTATGTCGACGTGGCGGTGGTGCAGCCCTCCAGCTATGTCGAGGCGCTCAAGGACGCCGCCGGCAACCCACTCAAGGATGCCGCCGGCAAGGTGGAAACGCGCGAGGTGCCGGTGACCACGCAGACCCTGCCGATGGGTCCGGCCGCCTCGCAGGTCGCGATCAAGCAGCTTGGCACCAACGGCGGCGGCTTCTTCAACGTCAACTCGGCGCATCCGTACGAGAACCCGACGCCGCTGTCGAACTTCGCCGAGCTGCTGGCCATCCTGCTGATCCCCGCCGCGCTCTGCTACACCTTCGGCCGGATGGTCGGCGACCGGCGCCAGGGCTGGGCGCTGCTGCTGGTGATGCTGGTGATCTTCGTGCCGCTGCTGCTGACCTGTACCGCGGCCGAGCAGGCCGGCAATCCGGCGCTGCACGGCCTGGCGGTCGACCAGCACGCTTCGGCGCTGCAGGCGGGCGGCAACATGGAGGGCAAGGAAACGCGCTTCGGCATCGTCAATTCCACGTTGTGGGCGACCGCCACCACCGCCGCCTCCAACGGCTCGGTCAACGCGATGCACGATTCCTTTACCCCGCTGGGCGGCCTGGTGCCGATGTGGCTGATGCAGCTCGGCGAGGTGATCTTCGGCGGCGTCGGCTGTGGCCTGTACGGCATGCTCGCCTTCGCCGTGGTGGCGGTGTTCATCGCCGGCCTGATGGTGGGCCGCACGCCGGAATACCTCGGCAAGAAGATCGAGGCGCACGAGATGAAGATGGCCAGCCTCGCCGTGCTGGTGCCCTGCGCGCTGGTGGTGGTGGGCACGGCGATTGCCGTGATGGTTCCGGCCGGCGTGGCGGGGGTAGCCAACCCGGGCGCGCACGGTTTCAGCGAGATCCTGTACGCCCTCTCTTCCGCGTCCAACAACAACGGCAGTGCGTTCGCGGGGCTGTCGGCGAACACGCCGTTCTGGAACGCGATGCTGGGCGCGTGCATGTATTTCTCGCGCTACCTGCTGGTGATCGCGATGCTGGCGATGGCCGGTTCGCTGGCCGCCAAGCGCCATGTGCCGGCCTCCGCCGGCACCCTGCCGACGCACACGCCGCTATTCGTCACCCTGCTGGCCTGCGTGGTGATCGTGGTCGGCGCGCTGACCTTCCTGCCGGCGCTGGCGCTTGGCCCCATCGCCGAATACCTGATGTCGGCGCACTGATCCGTCCGGGACTAGAGAATCCATGACTTCGCATACCCAAGCCGTGCGCGGCGAATCCATCAAGGGTTTCGGCCGCGAATTGATCCTCAACGCGGTGGCCGATGCCTTCCGCAAGCTTTCGCCGCGGGTGCAGTTCAAGAACCCGGTGATGTTCGTGGTGTTCGTGTGCAGCGTGCTGACCACGCTGCTGTGGGTGCAGGCGCTGGCCGGGCACGGCGAGGCGCCGACCGGTTTCATCTTCTGGGTCAGCCTGTGGCTGTGGTTCACCCTGCTGTTCGCCAATTTCGCCGAGGCGCTGGCCGAAGGCCGCGGCAAGGCGCAGGCCGACGCGCTGCGCAGCTCGCGCAAGGACGTGATGGCCAAGAAGCTGGCCGAGCCTTCGCGCGAGGCGGCGATCACCTTCGTGCCGTCCAGCGATCTGCGCAGCGGCCACCACGTGCTGGTGGAAGCAGGCGAGCAGATTCCCGGCGACGGCGAGGTGGTGGTCGGTGCGGCCAGCGTGGACGAGAGCGCGATCACCGGCGAATCCGCGCCGGTGATCCGCGAGTCCGGCGGCGACCGCAGTGCGGTCACCGGAGGTACCCGCGTGCTGTCGGACTGGCTGGTGGTGCGCATCACCAGCAATCCGGGCGAGAGCTTCCTGGACCGCATGATCGCGATGGTGGAAGGCGCCGCGCGGCGCAAGACGCCGAACGAGATCGCGCTGACCATCATGCTGGCCAAGTTCACGCTGATCTTCCTGCTCGCTTGCGCCACGCTGCTGCCGTATTCGATCTACAGCGTGCAGGCCAGCGGCGCCGGCCACCCGATCACGCTGACCGTGCTGACCGCGCTGCTGGTGTGCCTGATCCCCACCACGATCGGCGCGCTGCTCTCGGCCATCGGCATCGCCGGCATGGACCGGATGATCCGCGCCAACGTGATCGCCACCTCCGGCCGCGCGGTCGAGGCCGCCGGCGACGTCGACGTGCTGCTGCTGGACAAGACCGGCACGATCACCCTGGGCAACCGCCAGGCGGTGGCCTTCCATCCCGCGCCCGGCGTGGACGAGCGCGCGCTGGCCGAGGCCGCCCAGCTCGCCTCGCTGGCCGACGAGACGCCGGAAGGCCGCAGCGTGGTGGTGCTGGCGAAGGAGCGCTTCAACCTGCGCGAGCACTCGTTGGAAGCGCTGCACGCGCATTTCGTGCCGTTCACCGCGCAGACCCGCATGAGCGGCGTGGACGTGGACGGCCGGCAGATCCGCAAGGGCGCGCTGGACGCGGTGGAGCGTCATCTCGTTGCCGTCGGCAGCCACCTGCCGCCGCTGGTCAAGGGCATGGCCGAGGACATCGCGCGCCGCGGCGCCACGCCGCTGCTGGTCGCCGAAGGCGACGCTGCGCTGGGCGTGATCGAGCTCAAGGACATCGTCAAGGGCGGCATCAAGGAGCGCTTCGCCGAGATGCGCAAGATGGGCATCAAGACCATCATGATCACCGGCGACAACCCGCTGACGGCCGCCGCCATCGCGGCGGAGGCCGGCGTGGACGACTTTCTCGCCGAGGCCACGCCCGAGGCCAAGCTCAAGCTGATCCGCGACATCCAGGCCGAGAACCGCCTGGTGGCGATGTGCGGCGACGGCACCAACGACGCGCCGGCGCTGGCGCAGGCCGACGTGGCGGTGGCGATGAACACCGGCACGCAGGCGGCGAAGGAGGCCGGCAACATGGTCGACCTCGACTCCAACCCGACCAAGCTGATCGAGGTGGTGGAGATCGGCAAGCAGATGCTGATCACCCGCGGCTCGCTGACCACGTTCTCCATCGCCAACGACATCGCCAAGTACTTCGCGATCATCCCCGCCGCGTTCGCCACCACCTATCCGGCGCTGAACGCGCTCAACGTGATGCACCTCGCCACGCCGCAGAGCGCGATCCTCTCGGCGGTGATCTTCAACGCGCTGATCATCGTGTTCCTGATCCCGCTGGCGCTGAAGGGCGTGAAGTACCGCGCGCTCGGCGCCGGCGCGCTGCTGCGGCGCAACCTGCTGATCTACGGCCTTGGCGGTGTCGTGGTGCCGTTCATCGGCATCAAGCTGATCGACATGCTGCTGGTGCTGCTGGGCCTGGCCTGAGCGCGTCGCATTCCCCATCCCTTGCGCCGCGGCACCGAAGCCCGGCGCGGAGTCTTCCATGAACATCCGCATCGTCTTTCTTCCTCTCACCGCACTTGCCCTGGCCGCTTGCATGCCCGCGGCGCGCGCCGCCGACGCGCCCGCCACCACGGTCACCGGCAACGTGGCGGTGGTTTCCGACTACATGTTCCGCGGTCTGACCCAGACCTGGGGCCATCCGGCGGTGCAGGGCGGCGCCGACCTGGCGCTCACGAACGGGTTCGCTGCGGGCTTCTGGGGCTCGGCGATCAGCGAGAACAGCTATCCGGGCGGTTCGATGGAGCTGGACCTCTACGCCAGCTACGGCGCCTCCATCAACAACGACTGGTCCTGGCGCGCCGGCCTCTACGGCTACGTCTATCCCGGCGCCAACCTGGACAAGGCGGGCCTGCCGTCGCGCTCGTTGAACACGGGCGAGGCCAACGCCGCGCTGAGCTGGAAGCAGTTCACGCTGAAGTACAACTACGCGCTGACCGACTACTTCGGCGCCGACGTGGAGCAAGGCTACCGCGGCGACTCCAGGGGCACGAGCTACACGCAGCTGGACGCCAGCTTCCCGTTCGGACCGGCCTGGAGCCTGGCGCTGCACGCAGGCTACACGCACTACACGACCGCGCTGGCCGCGCCGAACGCCTACGGCGCGCGCCATCCGGACTACGCCGACTTCGGTGCCACCCTGAAGGATCAGCTTTCCGCGCACTGGT
>JAJZGE010000099.1 GCA_021798675.1 Pseudomonadota bacterium
CGCGGAGGTGGTTGCCGAAGGCGATTCCGCCACGGCCTGGTACCAGGGCCTGTTGCCCGGTGTTTCGGTGAGCATGGCCACGCGCGATGGCGGGCACCTGGTGCTGGCCACCTGCACCGGTGATGCGCCAGAGGCACTGCTCGAAGACATCGCCACGTGGCTGCCGCGGCTGGCCGACGAGCTGGCGCGGTTCTGGGACCACCAGGCCGAGGCCAAGCGCGAGCGCCGCATCCGTCGCTACCGCGATGCCCAGCGCACGATCCAGCGCGCGCTGCTCGAACAGCCGGACCCGGACGCGGTGTATCGCACACTGGCTCAGTCGCTGGTGGGGATCGCCGGCGCGGCGGCGGTGGACGTGCATGTGGTCGACGGCGATGACCGTGCGCTCCGCCGCGTGGCCCTGGTCGGTCCGATCGCCGAGGAGCTCGCCGAGCTGGCGCCGGCGCCGCCGCCCGATGGCGGCCGGGTGCCCCTGCCGATCCTCGCCTTGCGCGAGCGCAAGCCGCAGATCCGCATCCGACCGTCCGAGCGCAACGACATGTCGCCGGTCTGGCAGCATGCCGTGCTTTCCGGCATGGGCGCCTGCGGATGCTGGCCGATTGTCCTGTCCGACCCGGTTCCCGGCCAGCCGGCCAGGTCGTTCGGTGTGTTCAGCTTGATCACGGTGGAGCAGGACGCATTCGACGAGGAGATGTGTCACGTGCTCGACGAACTGGCCGAAGTGGCCGGCCTCGCGCTGCACCAGCACGAGCACCGCCGAGCACAGATGGAGGAGCAGCGGCGGCAGACCTATTTGGCCATGCATGACCCGTTGACCGGGCTGCCGAACCGCCGCGCGCTGGACATGCACCTGGAATCGGCCCTCGAGCGTGCCGAGCGTAGCGGGCGGCTGGTCGCCGCCGGCATGCTCGACCTGGACGATCTCAAGCCGATCAACGACCGCCTCGGCCACGCTACCGGCGACCTGCTGCTGGTGGAGGTGGCGCGCCGGCTGCGCGGTGCGTTGCGGCCGGACGATTACGTCGCCCGGCTGGGCGGCGACGAGTTCGTGATCGTCTGCGAGGGGCTGCGCAGCGCCGCCGAGATCGAACCCCTGCTCGATCGCCTGTGGCTGGCCCTGCGCGAACCCATGCGGGTCGAAGGAGCGGTATTCGAACTAGCCGCCAGCCTGGGCGTCGCGCTGTTCCCGGATCACGCCACGGCCGACAGCCAGCAGCTGCTGCGTCGTGCCGACCAGGCGATGTACCAGGTGAAGGCGCGCAAGCGGCAGCGCGACCGCTGGTGGTCGACGCCATTGGCGGCCACCGCCGGGCCTTCGGAATCGCACGAATTCGAGGGGCGCGCGCAGTCGCCGTACGGGAGCCTGGCCGAAACGCTGCTCGAATCGTGGTCGCCGCTGGCCGAGCCGCTGGTGCCCGAGGTGGTCGAGGCCTTCATCGGCGAACTGAGCGCACACGATGGCATCGCGCGACTGTTCACGGTGTTGCCGCAACGCGACCGCATGCTGCTGGCGGATCGCTTCGCCGAGCATGTGCGGCTGCTGATACGGCCCGGGCTGGATATCGAATCGCATCGGCTGCAGGCGGCCCGCGCGGGCCGCTTCCACGCGTCCGCAGGCCTGGAGGAAGTGTGGTTGCTGGAGGGCGTGGAACGCCTGCGCGACCTGATCGCGCAACGCCTGGGCAGCTTGCCGGTGGCCGATCGCCGTCCGCTCGGCATCGTGTTGCAGCGACTGGGCCTGGAGAGCCAGTGGCAGCTGGAGAGCATGCGCGCATTGCAGCGCGAGCGGGTTGCGTTGCTGGCGCGCCTGAACGCGCTGGCCTGGTCGGCCGACGGCTACCTGGAGCTGATCCAGGGCATGGTGGACGCGCTGGCCGGGCACAGCGAGATCACTTCCTGCGCGGTAGGGCGCCCCGACGAGCACGGCGAGCTTACCTACGAGGCGGTCGGCGGCGAGGCGTTCGCGCAGTACCTGAGGCAGCTGGCGCGTGGCGAGGCGGTGCCGATCCGGGTCGATGCGAATAGCCCGGAGGGTGGTGGGCCCAGTGGGCGCGCCTGGCGCACCGGCCAGATCCAGCGCTGCATGCATTACGGCACCGATCCAGCCATGGCAAGCTGGCGCGACCGCGCACTGGCGATCGGCATCGTCTCCAACGTTGCGCTGCCGTTGTGTCCTGCGCCGCCCACACCGTCGGCGGTACTCACCCTCTACAGCGGCTATGCGGGGGGCTTCCAGAGCGAGGACCAGCAGGCGTTCGTCGACCAGCTGAAGACCCTGCTCGACCTCGCCCTTGCGCGGCTGGTGCCGCCGCGGCCGGGCACGGAACTGCTGCCGTTCTTCGTGCGCGAGCGCTGGCGCGCCTCGATCGCATCCGACGCCCTGCAGGCGCATTACCAGCCGGTCGTGCGGCTGGGCGACGGCCGGGTGGTCGAACTGGAAGCGCTGGCGCGCCTGCGGGACCAGGATGGCACGCTGCTGCCGCCGGCGCGCTTCCTGCCAGCGCTGGGTGACGACGACCTGGTAGTGCTGTTCCGGCAGGTGTTGGCCCAGGCGACGCGCCAGCGCGAAGCACTGTTCCGGCTGGGCCACGCGGTCGATGTGTCGGTCAATACGCCGGCCGCCGCACTGGAGGACCGGCGCTACGCGGAAGCCGCGGCAGCGGCGATCGCGGAGGAGCATTGTCCGGTCGACGCGCTGCTGCTGGAAATCCTCGAATCGCCGATGGGTACCGACCACAGTGCGACATCGGGCAAGGCCGGCATGCAGGCGCTCAAGGCGCTGGGCGTGCGCCTGGTGGAGGACGATCTCGGCGCCGGCTACAGCTCGCTGATCCGGTTGCGGCACTGGCCTTTCGACCGGGTCAAGATCGACCAGGCGATCCTGCGCCAGGTGGCGGACGACCCGCTGCGCACGCTGCGCTTCGTCCGCCAGCTGGTCCGCCTCGGCCACGACCTCGGGCTCGAGGTGGTGGTCGAGGGCCTGGAGACACCGGGCCTGATCGAGGCTGCCCTATGGCTGGGGGCGGACATGGGGCAGGGCTATGCATTGGCGCGACCGATGCCGCCGGGCGACCTGCCGGGCTGGCTGGGCAGCTTCCACTGGGAATGGGACGCTGCCCGCCCGGCCACCGCGCTCGGCGCCCTGGCCAGTGCCCTGCTGTGGGAAGAACAGTTTCTGGCCCTGCCGTCGGGGCCGGCGTTCTGGCGGCACCACGCCGAGAATGGCTGTGCGACCGGCCGCTACCTCGATGCCGCGCTGCCGGGCAATCCGGGCCTGCAGCTGGCGCATGCCGCCCACGCGATGATGCATGCGGCCGCGCTGTCGGGTCCGCACGACCCGCTCTATCGCGAACAGCGCAAGCGGTTCCTCGACCTGCTGATCGAGCAGGTCCGGCTTGAGGAACAGCCGCACAGCGCTGGCGCCTGAGGGGGTTACCCGGGGTCTCCCCAGTTATCGGCAGGCGACACGGGACGTGACCGCACGCCTCATTGGGCGTTGGTCACCTCGAACGCCTGCTGCGCCACCGGTTTGCCATCCAGCGTGATTTCCACCCGGTACTTGCCGGTAGGCCAGCGGTTGGGGTTCTGCACTTCAAAGGTGGTGACGGCGGGACCGTCGGTGGTGATGGCCTGGCTCAGTTCGTTGACCAGCGTGCCGCGGCCTTCCAGATAGCGCCAGCGCACGCCCAGCGTGGCGCTGGTGGTGCGGCCGGTGGTGGCGACACTGGCGTAGATCGTGTGGGTACCGGCGCCGAAGCGGGTGGCGGGTGCGGTCACCGCATAGCCGGCATCGATCGCGGTGCCGAGGGTGAGGGTGGCAACGTGGAAAGCGTCATCGCCCGCGGCGGCGGGCTTCGCCGCGCTGGCGGCGTGGGCGGGTGCCGTGGTGGCCGCAGATGCAGGCTTGGCGGTCGGCTTGCTGCTTTTTGCCTTGGCCGGCGGCGACGTGTGCGGTGCGGCAGCCGTGTCGTCATGCCGGTGGCAGCCGCCCAGCAAGGCGATGGCGCAACACAGGGCGAACGATTGGACGAGGCGGTGCATGGCGCGACCCAGGGTGATGGCGGCCATGCCGCCGCAGGCGAGTGTCGTCGAGGCTAGCGGGTGGGGTGTGAACCGCGAATCAGCGACGGCTATTGCCGTGCGCCACGCCGGTTGTCCGGCGTGGCCGGCACACTGCTGCGGAACGGGTTGATGTCCAGCCCGCCGCGACGGGTGTAGCGCGCGTACACGCTGAGCCGCTCGGGCGCGCAACGCGCCATCACGTCCATGTAGATGCGTTCCACGCACTGTTCGTGGAACTCGGTGTGGGTGCGGAAGGAGACCAGGTAGCGCAGCAGCCCTTCGCGGTCGATGGGTGCACCTCGGTAGGCGATCTGCACGCTGCCCCAGTCGGGCTGGCCGGTGACCGGGCAGTTGGAGCGCAGCAGGTCGGAAACCAGGATCTCCTCGGCCACCGCGGCGCTGGCGTCGGCGCGCAGGTAATCGGCCTTGGGCGGGCCGTAGTCGTCGATCGCCACCGGCAGGCCGTCGATGGATTCGCCGGCGAGATCGGCGAACGCATGCGCGGCGGTGCGTGCGGGGTGCAGGGTCACGCCCACCTCGGCGCCGGCGGCGGCGCCGAGGTCTTTCCGCAGCAGCATCTGCAGCGCGTCCGCGCTGTCCAGCGGTTCCTGCGCAAAGCCGTTCAGGTAAAGCTTGAACGACTTGGATTCGATGATGTTCGGCGAGCTGGCCGGCACGCGGAACTCGGCTACTGCCACGTGCGGTTTGCCGTGGCGGTCCAGCCACGACAGCTCGTAGGCGTTCCAGATGTCGGTGCCGAGGAAGGGCAGGGGCTCGCCCACGCCGATTTCAGCGCGCTTGGCCGCGCGGGGGATGGGAAACAACAGGCTTGGGTCGTAGCGGTCGGCGTAGACCGTGGCCTTGCCGAGTTGGGACTGGTCGGGGCTGCTCATGCGCCTAGTCTAACGGTGACTTTCGACCTATCCGTCCGCGCGGCCTGCATTCCCTATAGTGGGGTGGTCCCCACGACCGATCCCCACGATGAAGAACTCCCTTCCGGCTTGTGCCGCCCTGCTCGTCGCCGCCGTATGCGCGCCGGCCCATGCGCAGGGCAAGGCCGCTTCCCCGTTCGATCCGCAGGCGCTGTTCGCGCCGCTGTCCCTGCCGCGGCCCGTCAACGCCTTCCGCGACGGCGCCGGCAAGCCTGGCCCCGCGTTCTGGCAGAACCGCGCCGACTACGCCATCAAGGCGCGCATCGACCCGGCCACGCACGGCCTGTCGGGCGACGAGACCATCACCTACACCAACAACAGTCCCGACGCGCTGGACGCGGTATGGGTGCAGCTCGACCAGAACATCTACAAGCCCGATTCGCGCGGCACGATCACCTCGCCGTGGCCGAGCAAGCCGGGCCAGTCCACCGACGGCTACCAGCTCGACGCAGTGGAAGTGGACGGCCGGCCGGTTCACTACCTGGTGGACGACACGCGCATGCGGGTGGACCTGCCCACCGCGCTCAAGGCCAGGGGCGGCCAGCTGAAGCTGCGCATCCGCTACCACTACACCGTGCCCGGTGTCTGGGGCGGCCGCACCGCGGTCACGCCGACCAAGAACGGCGACATCTACGAGATCGCGCAGTGGTTCCCGCGCATGGCGGTGTACGACGACCTGCGCGGCTGGGACACGCTGCCCTACCTCGGCCAGGAGTTCTACCTCGAATACGGCACCATCGACTACGCCGTGACGGTGCCGTGGAACTACCTGGTGGAAGGCTCCGGCCAGCTGATGAACCCGGGGCAAGTGCTCACCGCCACCGAACGCCGACGCCTGGCCGAGGCCGCGAAGAGCGACCGCACCGTGTACATCCGCAAGCCGGGCGAGGTGGACGATCCCGCGAGCCGTCCTACCCACAGTGGCACGCTGACCTGGCGCTTCCACATGGAGCACACGCGCGACGTGGCCTTCGCCGCGTCGCCTGCCTTCGTGTGGGATGCCGCGCGCATCAACCTGCCCGGCGGCAAGCACGCGATGGCCATGTCGATCTACCCGGTCGAGGGCGTGGGCGCCGACAAGTGGAACCGTTCCACCGAGTACATCAAGGGCGCCGTCGAGCATTTCTCCTCGAAGTGGTATCCCTATCCCTGGCCGAATGCGATCAACCTTGGCGGCCACGGTGCCGGCATGGAATACCCCGGCATCGTGTTCGACGGCTACACCGACAGCGGCAAAGAGCTGTTCTGGATCTCCGCGCACGAGATCGGCCACAGCTGGTTCCCGATGATCGTGGGCTCCAACGAGCGCCGCCATGCGTTCATGGACGAGGGCTTCAACACCTTCATCGACGTCTACGCGTCGAATGCCTTCAACCACGGCGAATACGGGCCCAAGCGCGATGCCGAATACGCACCGCAGGGCGGCAATCCGGTGGACGACATCCTGCCGCTGCTGGCCGACCGCGACGCGCCCACGCTGATGGCGCATGCCGACACGATCAGCGAGAAGTACCGCCACCCGGTGAGCTACTTCAAGGGCGCGCTGGGCCTGATCCTGCTGCGCGAGCAGATCCTCGGCCCCGACCGTTTCGATCCCGCGTTCCGCGCCTACATCCGCACCTGGGCCTACCACCATCCCACGCCCTCGGATTTTTTCCGCTTCATGGACAGCGAGGCGGG
>JAJZGE010000100.1 GCA_021798675.1 Pseudomonadota bacterium
CGCTCCGGCCGCTGCCGCCCCGGCCGCCGCTGCCAGCGCCGCCAAGGATGCCTCCGACAAGGCCAAGGATGCGATGAAGGGTCACTGATCCTTGTCTGCAGTCCGGAAAAACGGCCGCTTCACGCGGCCGTTTTTCTTTTTGTGCGGCATGGCGGTTGCCCGATCGCACCGTGCTCCGCCACAGATCGCAGCATGCTGCCGTTATCATCGTCGGATTCATTGACTACGGCTGCACGCGCATGAGTGTCATCGTTTCGCAGATCGATCCGCGCTCCCCCGAGTTCCAGGCCAACAGCGCCCGGTTGCGCTCCGTCACCGCGGACCTCCAGCGCGAGTTGGCACGCAGCGCCGAAGGCGGCGGCGCCAAGGCCCGCGAAAAGCACACCGCGCGCGGCAAGCTGCTGCCGCGTGAACGCATCCGCGCCCTGCTCGATCCGGGCTCGCCCTTCCTCGAGCTCTCGCCACTGGCCGCGCACGGCATGTACGACGACGCCGCGCCCGCGGCCGGCATCATTACCGGCATCGGCCGGATCAACGGCATCGAGGTCGTGGTGGTGGCGAACGACGCCACCGTGAAGGGCGGCACCTACTTCCCGATGACGGTGAAGAAACACCTTCGCGCACAGGAAGTGGCGCTGGAGAACCGTCTGCCCTGCGTCTACCTGGTCGATTCGGGCGGCGCCTTCCTGCCGCTGCAGGACGAGGTGTTTCCGGACAAGGAGCACTTCGGCCGGATCTTCTACAACCAGGCACGGATGTCCTCGCTGGGCATTCCGCAGATCGCGGTGGTCATGGGTAGTTGCACCGCCGGCGGCGCCTACGTGCCGGCGATGAGCGACGAGACGATCATCGTGCGCGAGCAGGGCACGATCTTCCTGGGCGGCCCGCCGCTGGTGAAGGCCGCCACCGGCGAGGTGGTGGACGCCGAGACGCTGGGCGGTGCGGACGTCCATACCTCCATCTCCGGCGTCGCCGACCATTACGCCGAGAACGACGCGCACGCGCTCAGCATCGCCCGCGACGTCGTGGCCTCGCTCAACCGCAGGAAGGCCATGCCGCTGGCGCTGCGCGAGCCGCTGGAGCCGAAATACCCGGCCGACGAACTGTATGGCGTGATTCCGGAAGATACCCGTCGCCCGTTCGACATCCGCGAGGTGATCGCACGCATCGTCGACGGCTCCGAGTTCCACGAGTTCAAGGCGCGCTACGGCAAGACGCTGGTGTGCGGCTTCGCGCACATCCACGGCTACCCGGTGGGCATCGTCGCCAACAACGGCATCCTGTTCGCCGAAAGCGCGCTCAAGGGCGCGCACTTCATCGAGCTGTGCAACCAGCGCAACGTGCCGCTGGTGTTCCTGCAGAACATCACCGGCTTCATGGTCGGCAAGAAGTACGAGCAGGCCGGCATCGCCAAGGACGGCGCCAAGATGGTCACCGCGGTGGCCTGCTCGCACGTGCCGAAGTTCACCGTGGTGATCGGCGGCAGCTTCGGCGCCGGCAACTACGCCATGTGCGGCCGCGCCTACGGCGCGCGCTTCCTCTGGATGTGGCCGAACGCGCGCATCAGCGTGATGGGCGGCGAGCAGGCCGCCAGCGTGCTGGCCACGGTGAAGCGCGACGGCATCGAGGGTGCCGGCAAGACGTGGAGCGCGGAAGAGGAAGACGCGTTCAAGGCGCCGATCCGCGAACAGTACGAACGCCAGGGCCACCCCTACTACGCCAGCGCGCGGTTGTGGGACGACGGCATCATCGACCCGACCGACACACGCCGCGTGCTGGGGCTGGCGATCTCCGCCTCGATGAATGCGTCGATCGAGCCACAGCGCTTCGGCGTATTCCGCATGTGACCCGGCGACCCGATAGCCACCGCATGACCCAGGGGATATCTCGCGGATGATCGTCGGCATTGATCTCGGCACCACCCACTCGCTCATCGGCTGCTACGACGCCGGAGGAGCGCGCCTGTTCGCCAATCCGCTCGGCAGCCTGCTTACGCCATCGGTGGTCGCCATCGACGAAGGCGGGCACGTGCTGGTCGGTCAGGCTGCCCGCGACCGCCTCATCAGCCATCCGGAATCGAGCGTCGCCAACTTCAAGCGCTGGATGGGCAGTCCGCGCGAGACCCGGCTGGGCAAGCGTGCGTTCCGTCCCGAGGAACTCTCGGCACTCGTGCTGCGCTCGCTGCTGGCCGATGCCGAAGCCGCACTCGGCGGAAAGATCACCGAGGCCGTCATCAGCGTTCCTGCCTATTTCTCCGACGCCCAGCGCAAGGCCACGCGCAGCGCCGGCGAGCTGGCTGGCATCCGGGTCGAACGGCTGATCAACGAGCCGACCGCCGCCGCGCTGGCCTACGGCCTGCAGGAGCGTCCGGACGGCTCGCGCTTCGTGGTGTTCGACCTCGGTGGCGGCACCTTCGACGTATCGGTGCTGGAAATGTTCGAGGGCGTGGTCGAAGTGCACGCCAGCGCCGGCGACAACTTCCTCGGCGGCGAGGATTTCCTCGATGTCCTGGAAGCCGCCTGCCTCGGCGACCTCAACCTGCCGGTCGACCGCCTCTCCGCCGCGCAACGCGGTCAGTTGCGCCGCTGGCTGGAAGCCGCCAAGCGCGAACTCAGCCTGCAACAGCAGGCGCGGGTCACTGGCCAGCTCGGCGAACGCACGGTCGACTGGCGCATCGACCAGGAGCGCTTTGCCAGGATTGCCGAACCGCTGCTGCAGCGCATGCGCATGCCGCTGGAACGCGCGATGCGCGATGCGCGCCTGCAACCCGGGCAGATCGACGAGATCGTGCTGGTCGGCGGCGCCAGCCGCATGCCGATGGTGACGCGCATGGTTTCGCGCATGTTCGGACGCCTGCCGCTGCGCCACCTGCATCCCGACGAGGCGATCGCGCTCGGCGCCTGCGCGGCGGCCGGCATGAAGGCACGCGACCAGCGGCTCGACGAGGTGATCCTCACCGACGTGTGCCCCTACACGCTGGGCACCGAAGTGGCGCGACGCGACGGCGACGGCCAGCTGCATTCCGGCTTCTTCCATCCGATCATCCACCGCAACAGCACGGTGCCGACCAGCCGCGAGGAATCGTTCTGGCCCACGCATCCGCAGCAGAAGGCCTTGCAGCTCGATGTATACCAGGGCGAAAACCCGATGGTCGCGAACAACATCAAGCTCGGCGAGCTGCGGGTGGAACTCGATCCGCGGCTGCCAGCTGAACAGAACGCGGTAAGGCTTCGCTTCACCTACGACATCAATGGCGTGCTGCAGGTCGAAGCCACCGTCCAGGCCACCGGACGGCACTACGAACTGCTGCTGGAGCGCAACCCGGGCCTGCTGCTCGACTCCGAACAGATCCGCCAACGACTGGCTTCGCTCGCCGAACTCAAGATCCATCCGCGCGACAAGCAGGAGAACATCGCCCTGCTCGCCCGCGCCGAACGCCTGTACGAGGAACATCTGCAGGCACGCGCACAGCTGCAGGCGTGGATCGCCCAGTTCCGCGCCGTTGTCGAGACACAGGATGACCACCTGATACGCGAGCATCGGCGCGAACTCGGCCTTGCGCTGGACGCCCTGGAGCAAGCCTGATGTCGCCGCTCGAGCAGCTCGGCCTGCCGGCGGACGCCGACGAACGCATGGTCAAGCGTGCCTACGCGCAGCGCCTGCGCGATACCCGGCCAGACAGTGACCCGGAAGGCTTCCAGCGCCTGCACGCGATCTACCAGGCGGCCCTGGCACAGTGCCAACGCCAGGCACCGGGCACGGCGATGGTTCGCAAAGCACCCGGAGAACCGTCGACGCCGGCCGACGGCACGCCGGTCGCGGTAGACAGTCCGCCTGACGAAACCATCGCCATCGCTTTCGGGCCATTTTGCGATCAGATCTTCGAGCTGGGGGCAAAAGGCGACGCGACCTCACTCAAGGCCTGGCTGGAAGGGCTTCCGGCCTTGTGGTCGCTGCGCATGAAGGCGCGTGCGGGTCAGGAGCTGCTTGCACAATTGCATCGCGAGGCACCGCCGATGTCGCCGGCCTGCATGGAAGCATTGCTGGCGTTCTTCGACATGGACCAGGCGCGTCCGGGCCACGACGCATTGCGGCTGCAGCAACTGTTGCGGCGCATGCAACTGGCGTGGGAACTGCAACCGGCGCATCGTGATGCGCTGGCCGAGCGCATGGGGCTGCCCCTGCACAGCGGCCGCGGCGGATTGGATCTCCACCTGGAACGGCTGGCACGCCCGTTCGGTTGGGCCCAGGTGGTGCGGATCGGACTGGTGCCCTACGAAGCCTCGGCGTACACGCAGTTCATCCAGGATCTGGGGCTGCGTCACCCCGAGGACCTGCCCGGAACCTGCGACCCGGACCAGGTGCGCTTCTGGCTGAAGGCCACCGAGCCGGGGCGCGTAAGCAAGGCGCGATTGCAGCTCGGCGGAATCCGCTGCGCCGCCGCGCTGCTCAGTGGACTGTTGCTCGGGTGGCTGTTTGGCAGCCTGATGCGCACGCCGCCGGATCCTTTCTACTGGCCGGCGTTCGGGTGGTGCGTCGGCCTGTCCGCCGTACCGTGCGGGTTGTGGGGGCTGTCCATGCTGATGCTGCCGCTGGACAGCTGGCACGCAAAGCCGGAATACCAGCCGGTCCGCTGGCCATGGCTCAACCTGCTGCTGGTACCGCTGCTGTGCGCGGCCACCCTGGCATCCGCCGAGGCAGAGGCCTACGTACCGGCCCTGGGATGTGCGCTCGTGGCGTTGTGGTTGGCGTTTCGGCGGTTGCGGCGACGAAACGCCACGTCGCTGCGCCTCAACCCTCGACTGATATGGTTCGGCCTGTGGGGCATCTTCATGCTGGCCCGGTCGCTCTTGCAGGATACCGATCCCACCTACGCGAGTAGCGCCTACCCCGCGCTGGCCGCCGCCACGGCGATGCTGATCTGGGGCATGGATCTCTGGCGCCAGCGGCATGGCCTGAGAGTGCGCGCGGAAATGACGCGCTGACTCCGGCACCCGCCGTGGATTCCCACGATCGGGAGCGACGCGCCTCAGCGCCCGCGCGAGCGGAAATGCAACGGCATGGGCTCCGCAGCCCTGCGCGTCGGGTCGGCTCCGGTTCCATGCGGCAAGGCGGATGCCGGTGGCTTCGGTCCGCAAGCGCCGCAGGTGCTGCAACCGTCGCTGCAGTTACCGGTGCCCTGCTTCGGTTGCAGCCGGCGTGCCAGCGCCTTCAGCAGGCGCGAATCACCGCGCGACAGCCGGATCGAAACCGCCGCCAGCCAGCGACTGGTGAGCTGCGGTGCCAGCTTGCGGAACACCACCAGCAGGCTGGCCGCCACGATCAGGCCGAGCACGATGTACTGGATCAGCAGGCCGCCGCTCACGCCAGCATCCTCGCGACCTGGTAGACGAGGAGGGACGCCGCGTAGGCCATCACGAACTGGTAGCTGAACGAGACGGCCACGTTGCGCCACGCGCCGGTTTCGCGCTTGATCACCGCCAGCGTAGACATGCACTGCGGCGCATAGGCGAACCACACCAGCAGCGAGAGCGCGGAGGCCAGCGACACGTGCGCGGCCAGCGCCGGCGCGAGCTGGCCGGCGTCGCCACCCACTGCGTACACGGTGGCCAGCGCCGCCACCGCGGTTTCGCGCGCAGCGAAGGCGGGAATCAGCGCCAGGCTCATCTGCCAGTTGAAGCCGATCGGCGCGAACGGATACGCCAACCAATGGCCGAGATGACCGGCGAAGCTGTAGTCGATGGCCGGCTCGGTCGCGCCAGGCGGTGGCGCGGGAAAGGTGGACAGCACCCACATCAGCACGGTGAGGGCCAGGATCACCCCGGTCAGCCGCTTCAGGAAGACCATGCCGCGCTCGTACAGGCCGATGCCCACATCGCGCGCCTTGGGCAGGCGATACGACGGCAGCTCCATCAGCAGCGCGTGCTCGCCCTGGTCGCGGCGGATGCGCTTCATCACCCAGCCCACCGCCATCGCGCCGAGGATGCCGGCGGCATACAGCGCGAACAACACCAGACCCTGCAGGTTGAATATGCCGAGCACGCTGTGCGCGGGGATGAACGCGCCGATCAGCAGCGCATATACCGGCAATCGCGCCGAGCAGGTCATCAGCGGCGCCACCAGGATGGTGGCCAGGCGGTCGCGCGGGTCGGTGATCGACCGCGTGCCCATGATGCCGGGGATGGCGCAGGCGAAGCTGGAGAGCAACGGGATGAACGAACGCCCGGTCAGCCCCACCGACACCATCAGCCGATCCAGCAGGAAGGCCGCGCGCGGCAGGTAGCCGGATTCCTCCAGCGTCAGGATGAAGAGGAACAGCACCAGGATCTCGGGCAGGAAGCCGAGTACGGTGCCCAGACCGGTGAAGATGCCGTCGGTCAGCAGGCCGCGCAACGGCCCTGGCGGCAACCCCGCGGCGAGATGCGCGCCCATCCAGCCGAAGCCTTCGCCGATCAGGTCGGTCATCGGCTTGCCCAGCGAATACACCGCCTGGAACACCAGGAACATCACCAGCGCGAGGATGGCCAGGCCGAACACCGGATGCAGCGCCCAGCGGTCGAGCGCATCGTCCAGCTCGGCGGTGCGCCGTGGCATGCGTACGGTGGCGGCGAGCAGTTCACG
>JAJZGE010000101.1 GCA_021798675.1 Pseudomonadota bacterium
GATGTACAAGATCCTGGAGTGGGGCAAGAGCCGGCCGGCCGAGTCGAAAGACGGCTCGCAGGGCGATGGCCATTGATGCGCGCCTGATCGCACCGCGCGGCTTTCCCGCTTGCCGGTGCGGCGTCGCGTGGCGGTCGTCTGCGCTTCGTGGCCTCGGCTGAGGCTTTGAACCGACGCTAAGGCCGGCCCAGCACGGCCACGTGGACGTCGCTGCGCCACTCGAAACCCAGGCTCTCGTAGAGACGGATCGCCGAAACGTTGTCGCGCCAGGCATGCAGGAACGCGCTGTCGCCGCGGGCGGCGATGCCGGCGGCGACATGCCGCGAGAGCCGTCGCGCCAGGCCGCGGCCACGGAAGTCCGGATGGGTACACACGCCGCTGACTTCGGTCCAGCCCGGAAAGCGGAAGCGTTCGCCGGCCATCGCGGCGAGGCGACCGTCGATGCGGATGCCCACGAAGCGGCCCATGCGATGCGTGCGGACGAGAAACGGGCCGGGCTGGGTGAGCTGGGCCAGCGCCAGCATCTCCGCTGCGTCGTCGTCGCCCAGCGGCACGATATCGCCCTCGTCGTCGCTGGCTACCAGCGGTTGCGGCGCCACCATCTGCACGCCGAAGGCGTGCTTCACCGCGACCAGGCCGGGCGGCACCGGGATGGCCGGCACCTGCAGTTGGTAGACCTGCTCGTCCGGACCGACCAGCGCGGCGAGTGCGGCGAGCGCCTCGTCGCCGTCGTCGCGCGCCGAGGCGAACCGGTTCACGTCCGGGAGGTAGCGTCGTGCCGCCGCATCGCCCAGCGAAAGCGCTTCGTGCGCTGTCGACAGGCTGGACCAGATCGGTCGATCGAGCGGGTGCACGACGCGGCGGCGATCAATGGCGGAAGTGGCGCATGCCGGTGAACACCATCGCCATGCCGTGCTCGTCGGCGGCGGCGATCACCTCGGCATCGCGCATCGAGCCGCCCGGCTGGATCACCGCGCTGATGCCGGCGGCGGCCGCCGCGTCGATGCCATCGCGGAACGGGAAGAACGCGTCGGACGCCATCACCGAGCCGCGCACTTCGAGCTTTTCGTCGGCGGCCTTGATGCCGGCGATCTTCGCGCTGTACACGCGGCTCATCTGGCCGGCGCCGATGCCGATGGTCTGGCGGTGCCTGGCGTAGACGATGGCGTTGGACTTGACGAACTTGGCCACCTTCCAGGCGAAGATCAGGTCGTCGATCTGCTGCGGCGTCGGCGCGACCTTCGTCACGACCTTCAGGTCCTCGGCCTTCACCATGCCGGTATCGGCGGTCTGGATCAGCAGGCCCGAGCCGACGCGCTTGACGTTGTTGCCCGGATGCGCGGCGACCAGGTCGGTGCCCGGCGGCACCGGAATCTCCAGCACGCGCACGTTGCCCTTCTTGGCGAAGGCCTTCAGTGCGTCGTCGCTGTAGGACGGTGCCAGCACCACCTCGACGAACTGGCGCGCCACGATGGCCTGCGCGGTGGCGCCGTCGCATTCGCGGTTGAACGCGATGATGCCGCCGAAGGCCGAGGTCGGGTCGGTCTGGTAGGCCAGGTCATACGCCTTGCCGATACCGTCCAGGCTCACTGCCACGCCGCAGGGGTTGGCATGCTTGACGATCACGCAGGCGGGCTTGGTGAAGCTGCGCACGCATTCCCACGCGGCGTCGGCATCGGCGATGTTGTTGAACGAGAGCTCCTTGCCCTGCAGCTGCTGGAACGTGGCTAGGGTGCCGGCGTGCGGATACAGGTCGCGGTAGAACGCGGCGCTCTGGTGCGGATTCTCGCCGTAGCGCAGGTCCATCACCTTGACGAAGCGGCCGTTGCTTTGCGCGGGGAACGCCTCGCGGCCGGCGATCGCCTCGTGCGCGTCGTCCAGCTTCAGGCCCGAGAGGTAGTCGCTGATCGCGCCGTCGTAGTTGGCCACGTTGTTGAACGCGGCGACGGAGAGCTTGAAGCGGGTGGCGCGGGTCAGGCCGCCGTGCTGTTCGATCTCGGCGATCGCTTCGGCGTACTGCGCCGGATCGGTAAGCACGCCGACGTCGTTCCAGTTCTTCGCCGCCGAGCGCAGCATCGCCGGGCCGCCGATGTCGATGTTCTCGATGGCGTCTTCCAGCGTGCAGCCGGGCTTGGCCACGGTGGCCTCGAACGGGTAGAGGTTCAGCACCAGCAGGTCGATCGGCGCGATGCCGAGCTCGGCCATCACCGCGTCGTCGGTGCCGCGGCGGCCGAGCAGGGCGCCATGCACCTTCGGATGCAGCGTCTTGACGCGGCCATCCATGATCTCGGGAAAGCCGGTGACCTCGCTGACATCGGTCACCGCGATGCCGGCCTCGCGCAGCGCCTTGGCGGTGCCGCCGGTGGACAGCAGCTGTACGCCGACCGCGGCCAGGCGCCGGCCCAGGTCGAGCAGCCCGGACTTGTCGGAGACGCTGAGCAGGGCGCGGCGGACGGGCGTGACGGCGGGGGCGGACATGGCGGCTTCCAGAGGGGAAAGCCGTGAATTATAGCCGACTCGCGAAAATGGCTGTCGTTTGGACGGCCAAATGCCGGAAAGGGATTACAGCAGGCCGTGCGTGGCCAGCTTCTTGCGCAAGGTGGCGCGATTGATGCCGAGCGCCACCGCGGCGCGGCTCTGGTTGCCGTCATGGAACGCAAGCACTTCGCGCAGCAGGGGGCCTTCCACCTCGTGGATCACCAGCGCGTGCAGGCCTTCGCCGCAGTCCGCGTCGCCGAGGTCGGCGAGGTAGCGGCGCACGGTGCGGCTGACGCACTCGCCCAACGCGCTTTGCGAAGCGACCGGACGGGCGGCCTCGGCGGCAGGCAATCTCACGGCATTCACTGACATTTCCCTCGATATGTCTCGCGCGGCTGGATGGCCGCTGTTCTGATGGTCCTGCGTGGTCGCGTCCGCGACCTTCCGCGCATGCCGGTGGCGAAACGCGAGGCGGTGGAGTCTACCCGCGTGGACGGCGGATTTTAAGTGCCACCGTTGTCATGAAACGCGTTACTCGAAGTCGAACTGGTAGGCCACCGCCGCATCCCCGGGATCCTGCACTTCCAGCAGCAGTGCGGTTGTGGCGCCCGGCGCGAGGCCGCGCCGCAATACCACGGGATCGTCGAGATAGTCGGTGGGCAGCAGGCGGCGCATCGACAGGCGATGGCCCTGCGCATCGGACAGGGTCACCACCACCACCGGCCAGGGTTGCGCGAACGCGGCGTCGTTGCGCAGGCTCAAGCTGATCATCAGCGCGTGCGCGGCGTTGGGGTGGGTCTCGACGTCGCTGGCCAGCAGGTGCAGTTGCTTCGGTGCGGCGACCAGCGGCAGGCGGCAGTGCAGCAACCCGCAGGCACCGCGCAGCCAGGCACCCACCCGCGGGTCGCGGATCAGGTTGTCGCGGTTGACCCATCCGAGTTGCGCCGCCAGCAGCAGCGCCAGCACGCCGCATACCAGCACCCACGGCCAGCGCCGCTGTCCGCCGGGGTCCTGGCGCGCGCGATGCCTGCGGGCGGCGCGAGCGGGTTTGCGCTTGCGCGTGTCCTTCGCAAAGCGCGGCGCGAACGCCAGTTGCGAGAAATCCTCCGTTGCCGGAGGCGCAGGCGGCGCTGCCTGCACGACGACGGGTGGCGGTGGCTTCGGGCGGTACACCACCAGCTCGAGGCGCGGGGGCGCCAGCGCCTGCTCGTTCAGCGGCAATTCCTGGAACGGCTCCGGCGGCAACTGGTCGCTCAGCGTCGCCAGGCTGTCGAAGCCGGCGCCGCAGTGTCCGCACATCACGTAGCCGTGCGCCTGCACCAGCGCTTGCGCGCCGAGCGAGAACACAGAGAGGCATTCAGGACATTGCGCGTACATGCGGGGCGTCGCGTTGAACGAGCCGCAAGCTTAGCAGGCCGGGTGCGGTCAGCCGCGGCGGATTCCGCTGATGCGAACCCAGCCGTCGCGGATGTCGACGCGCAGCGCATCGAACCACGCCGCGTAGCGCGCCAGCAGTTCGTCCTGCTGGCCGTCGAGGATGCCGGAGATCGCGAACGGCGCGCCAGGCCTGGCCGCCGCGGCGAAGGTGGGGGCAAGTTCGCCCAGCGGGCCGGCGAGGATGTTGGCGACGAACACGTCGGCGGCGGCGTGCGGTTCGTCTCCGGGCAAATAGACGTCCAGATGCCCGGCAACCCCGTTGCGCTCGGCGTTGTCGCGCGAGGCAAGCAGCGCCTGCGGATCGTTGTCCACGCCTACCGCGTGCGCGGCCCCGAGCTTGAGCGCGGCGATGGCGAGAATGCCCGAGCCGCAGCCGTAGTCGATCACCGACTTGCCGGCGAGCGCGAGCCCGTCCAGCCATTCAAGGCAGAGCGCGGTGGTAGGGTGCGTGCCGCTGCCGAAGGCGAGGCCGGGATCGAGCCGCACCACCACGTGCCCGTCGTCCGCTGGCGGCTCGATGTTCCACGGATAGATCCACAGCCGCTTGCCGAAGGACATCGGCTGGTACTGGTCCATCCACACGCGCTCCCAGTCCTGGTCTTCCACTTCGCGGAAGTCCAGCTGGGCAGGCTCCAGCCACGGCAGCAGTTCGCCCAGGGCGGCGGCGAGGCCGCGCCGATCCGCGTGCTGGTCGAACAGCGCGTTCAGCGTGATGGTGGGCCACAGCGGCAGCTCGCCCACGCCCGGCTCGAAGATCGCCTGTTCGTCGGGCGTCTCCGCATCGGCATCGCGCAGCGTGATCGACAGCGCGCCGAGATCCTCCAGCGCTTCCTCCACGCGGGGCTGCTGTTCGAGGCGGGCGGTGAGGGAGAGTTCGAGGAAGGGCATGGGCCTTGTCCCCCTCTCCCTGTCGGGGAGAGGGATGGGGTGGGGGCGGTGCTTGCGGTGAAGTGTGTACGCGCGAAGCTTGATCGAGGCTGTCGCAAGTCCCGGCCACTCACCTCAATCCTCTCCCGCGATGGGAGAGGAGGCGAACGCAGGGAGCGTGTTGCTTTATTGAAGCGGACCCTTTTCCTTTTGCTCCGCCATCCGCTTCTCGAGGTAGTGGATGTTCTGGCCGCCTTGCTGGAAGCCCACGTCGGCCATGATGCGCTGCTGCAGCGGGATGTTGCATTTCACGCCTTCGATCACGGTCTCGGCCAGCGCCAGGCGCATGCGCGCGATGGCGGTGGCGCGGTCGGGGCCGTAAACGATCAGCTTGCCGATCATCGAGTCGTAGTTCGGCGGGATGCGGTAGCCGTCGTACAGGTGTGTGTCCACGCGCACGCCGGGGCCGCCCGGCGCCTCGAAGCGCTTCACCGTGCCGGGGCAGGGCAGGAAGCTGTCCGGGTCCTCGGCGTTGATGCGGCACTCGATCGCGTGGCCATTGATCTTGATGTCTTCCTGCTTGATCGACAGCTTCTCGCCACCGGCGATCAGGAGCTGCTCGCGCACCAGGTCGACGCCGGTGATGAACTCGGTCACCGGGTGTTCCACCTGGATGCGCGTGTTCATCTCGATGAAGTAGAAGCGGCCGTTCTCGAACAGGAACTCGAACGTGCCGGCGCCGCGGTAGCCGATGCGCAGGCAGGCGTCCACGCAGACCTTGCCGATCTGGGCGCGCAGTTCCGGCGTGATGCCGGGCGCCGGGGCTTCCTCCACCACCTTCTGGTGGCGACGCTGCATCGAGCAGTCGCGCTCGCCGAGGTGGATGGCGTTGCCCTGGCCGTCGGCCAGCACCTGGATCTCCACGTGGCGCGGGTTCTCCAGGAATTTCTCCATGTAGACCATGTCGTTGCCGAAGGCCGCCTTGGCCTCCTGCTTGGTCATCACGATGGAGTTGCCCAGGTGCGCCTCGGTGCGCACCACGCGCATGCCGCGGCCGCCGCCGCCACCGGCGGCCTTGATGATCACCGGGTAGCCGATCTCGCGCGCGATGCGCAGGTTTTCGTCGATGTCCTCGCCGAGCGGGCCGCCCGAGCCGGGCACGCAGGGCACGCCGGCGGCCTTCATGGCCTTGATCGCCTCCACCTTGTCGCCCATCAGGCGGATCACGTCGGCGGTGGGGCCGATGAAGACGAAGCCCGATTTCTCCACCTGTTCGGCAAAGTCGGCGCGTTCGGACAGGAAGCCGTAGCCCGGATGGATGGCCTGGGCGTCGGTGATTTCCGCCGCGGCGATGATGCGCGGGATGTTGAGGTAGCTCTCCGCCGACGGCGCCGGGCCGATGCAGATGGCTTCGTCGGCGAGGCCGACGTGCTTGAGGTTGCGGTCCGCGGTGGAGTGCACCGCCACCGTCTTGATGCCGAGACTGTGGCAGGCGCGCAACACGCGCAGGGCGATTTCGCCGCGGTTGGCGATGACGACTTTTTCGAGCATGGGCATGGTGGCTCGGCCGCTCAGGCGATCACGAACATCGGCTGGTCGAATTCGACCGACTGGCTGTTCTCGACCAGGATCGCCTGGATCGTGCCGGACACGTCGGCTTCGATCTGGTTGAACATCTTCATCGCCTCGATGATGCCCAGCGTGTCGCCGGCCTTCACCTGCTGGCCGACCTTTGCCAGCGCCGCGGCGCCGGGGGTGGCGGCGGCGTAGAAGGTGCCGACCATCGGCGCCTTCACCACGTGGCCGGCCGGCAGGCCGCTGGCGGCGGGCGCCGCCTC
>JAJZGE010000102.1 GCA_021798675.1 Pseudomonadota bacterium
CCGCCGGTCGCGAGCACCACCGCGGCGGCCTCGATCAGCTGCTGCCGCCCCCGTGCGTCGCGCACGCGCACGCCGGCGACACGGCCACCGCGCAGCAGTAGCGCCTCCGCATCCACCCCGCCACGCCACTGCACGTGCGGAGCGGCTTGCACCTTCGCGCGCAGCGCGCGCATCAGAGCCGCACCACTGGCGTCGCCGCCCGCGTGCACGATGCGGGAGACACCGTGACCGCCCTCGCGCCCGAGTTGCAGGCCGCCGTCGGGCCTGCGGTCGAACGCCACGCCCAGCGCGTCCAGCCAGGCCACCGTGGCCGGTGCCGCTTCGCACAGCCAGCGCACGGCGGACGCATCGTTGTGACGGGCACCCGCTTCCAGCGTGTCGCGCACATGCGCCTCGACACCATCGCCCTCCCCCAGCGCAGCCGCGATGCCGCCCTGGGCCAGCGCACTGGCGCTGCCGGTGCCGTCGGCACTACGGCAGAGCAGGCGTACCGGTGCGGGCGCTGCGGCCAGTGCCGTGGCCATGCCGGCGACGCCGCTACCGACCACCACGATGGGCAGGCGGGGATGCCTCACGCGGTTTCGCGCCGGCCCACCGCGAGCATGCGCTCCAGCGCGCGACGCGCGCCCGCGGCGGTATCGGCGGGGATCTCGACCGCATGCCGCAGGTCGCGCAACGCGGCGTAGACGTTCTGCAGCGTGATCCGTTGCATGTGCGGGCACAGCTTGCAGGGCCGGATGAACTCGGTGTGCGGGAAGCTGGCCCGCAGGTTGTCGGCCATCGAGCACTCGGTGATCAACGCCACCCGTGCCGGTTGCCTGCGCGCCAGCCACGCGCCCATGGCCGTGGTCGAACCCACGAAGTCGGCTTCGGCCAGCACCTCGGGCGGGCACTCGGGATGCGCCACCAGCATGGCGCCGAACTGCTCGCGCGCGTGCCTCGCCTGCGCCGCGGTGAACCTCGCGTGCACCTCGCAGCGACCGTGCCACAGGATCAGCTCTACCGCGGTCTGGCCGGCCACGTGGCGGCCGAGGAACTCGTCGGGCAGGAAGATCACCTTCGGCGTGCCCATCGCCTCGACCACCTGCACCGCGTTGGCCGAGCTGCAGATGGCGTCGGACTCCGCCTTCACCGCGGCCGAGGTATTCGCGTAGCTCACCACCGGCACGCCGGGATGCCGCGCCTTGAGCGCGCGCACGTCGTCGGCGGTGATGGATGACGCCAATGAGCAGCCCGCCGCGGGATCGGGGATCAGCACGGTCTTGCCCGGCGCGAGGATCTTGGCGCTCTC
This sequence comes from Pseudomonadota bacterium, assembly GCA_021798675.1. The sequence goes on from JAJZGE010000102.1 coordinate 1,292, forward strand.
GGCCATGAAGTGCACGCCGCACATCACGATCAGGTCGGCATCGCAATCGCGCGCGGCCTGTGCCAGGCCCAGCGAATCGCCGGTGACGTCGGCCACGCCGTGGAAGATCTCCGGCGACTGGTAGCTGTGCGCCATGATCACCGCGCCACGCTGCTGCTTCAGCGTGTTGATGGCGGCTATCCATGGCAGGTGCAGCGGAATCTCCAGGCACGGCACCAGCGGTTTCAGGCGTGCGGCGAGCGCGGCGTACTCGTCTTCGAGGTCGTCGCGCCATACGGGTACGGGCAGGTCGGCGAGCTGGTGCACAGTGGTCCGCGGCGGCAGGAAGAGGAGGGAAGCGGGCGGCGTCAGCGCTGCCGATGCGCTTCGCGTGCGGCACGGGCGAAGCGGGCACCGCGGTTCAACGCGATGCGCAAGCCCAGCGGCACCGACTCCCACGGCAGGCGATCCAGCAGGTTGCGCGCGGTGAGGCCAAGCTCGGTGTCGCCGGTGAGCACCAGGCTGCGCTGGAAGAACAGGGTGTCGGCGTCTTCCAGCCGGCTGGCGAGCAGCAGCAGGTCGGTGGCGCTGCCGCGCACGCTGGCCTCGGGCTGCCCGTCGATCGCCACCAGGCGCCCGTCGTGCAGGGTCAGCACCCAGTGCAGGCCAAGGTCGCTCACCTCGATGCCGAGCCGGCGTCCGGCCATGAAATCCAGCGCGCCATCGGCGATCGGCGCGGCGAGCACGCGCGCCATCGCGCGTTCCAGCACCGCCTGCTGCCAGCGTGCCGGGAATGCGCGCAACAGCGGTGCGATCCGTCGTGGCGGCGGCAGCAGGCGCAGCAACGTTGCAGCGCGGGGGGAGTCGTCGAGTGGGTGCATGCCGTCGAGCATGGCAGCAGTCGTGCCCTGCCCGCCTTGACCGGCGTCATCCCGCAGGCCTTGCTGTACGCATGCATCGGTGATCACCAGGTCGAACAGTCGCGCCGCGGTGCCGGCGGGGAGGTCGAGCCGTCGCGCCAGTCGTTGCCCACGCTGGCGCACCATGGACTCGCGTGCGGGATCGCGTGCCGGTACACCAGCGCGCGGCTTGAGCTGCGCCACCATCCGCACCAGGCGCCGGCGTGCCGCCAGCAACAGCAGCATGCCGTCGTCCACCGCATCGATGGCGGTGCGGGTGCGCGCCAGCGCAAAACGCTCAGCACGCATCGTCGGCACCCTCCCCTTGCAGGGCCCGGGCTGCGGGAAGCACGTGTTCCCGATACAGATGCCGCGCCTCGACGGGATCGAAATCGGCGTGCCTGCGCTTTTTCACGCCGTGATCGGAGAGCACCAGGTGGATATCGGCCGTCACGCCTGCCCTGGCGAGACAGGCCGCGACGCATTTCAGCATGCAGCCATCCAGCGCAAGGATGCGCCGCCCGCCCTGCGCGGTGCGCACCAGGCCGGCCACCCCGCCGCCCACGCCGGCAATGCAGGACATCTCGGCGGCACCGGCGCGGTCCAGTTGCAAGGCGAGATGGTTGGCCATCTGCGCCGCGCTGGAGCAGCCGGAGCAGGAATACGCCAGGGGCAAGTCGTGGCTCATCGGTACATCCTCAAGCGGGTTGTTCGACGCGGCGGGCAAAACCACGCGCACTGCGCAACGCGCTCCACAACGCGTGGCCGTGCACGCCCCAGGCGCCCAGCTGTCCGAGACCCGCCCATCGGGCCAGCCATGGCTGTGGCCAAAGCACCGCAAGCACCAGCCATGGCGCGGCCAACGCCTGCACCATCAGCACGCGCTGTCTGGCCGTGTGCGGCAACAGGCGCTGCACGCCGGGAATCTGCATGCCCCGCGGCAGCCGGCGGCGCAAGCCCACCCAGGCGATGAACGGCACGATCTCCATCGCCATCGCGCCCACCAGCAGCGGCAGACCAACGCCCAACGCGAGCGCTCCGGCAAGCAGGCCACCACCGCCGAGCAGCGCCACGGCAGCCAGCAGCATCGCCAGCAAGCCGATGCGCCAGTGCCGGAACAGCGCGCTGCGGCGCGCCGTCGGCACCGGCCACTGCAGCCACAACCCGGCCAGCGCGAACACGGCGGCACCCACGGCCACCAGCGCCGGCAGCAGGACATCCAAGCCATGCGACAGGTGCCATGCCGCCGCTGCGGGCAAGGCCAGCGCTACGCTGCCCAACCATGCCGCCTGCGCACGCGCCGGCACGCTGCCGGTGGCCTGGAACATCGGCATGACGAGTCGTCCGACCGCGGCCAGCAGCAACAGCATCCAGCCCAGCACGCCGAAGGCCGCGTGCACGTCAACCACGGCCAACGGCCACGGCCCGGCGCCGGCAAGCCGCAGGGCCATTCCGCCCCCGACCAGTGCCGTCGCCACGCCATAGCCGAGCGCGATGCCGATGCCGGCCCGCATCAGGCGTTCGCCAGCCGCGCCGAGCAGGCCCGGCAGTGTCATCACGGCCAGCCACACGAAGGCCAGCGGCAACACCATGCCCGCCGCCAACAGCGGGCCGCGCAGGCCGCCGTGCAGGCCGGCGACGAGCAACAGCACGCCGAGGTTGAACAGCGCATGCAGCCATGGCGCACTGCGCTGCCAGCGGACCTCCGCCCCCACCGCCACCGGCAGGAACTGCAGCAGGCTGCCGAACATCGCGTTGCCCAATACGCCCAGCGTCCACACGTGCACCAGGGCCAGGGTGGCCGGATGCCAACGCGAATAAAAAGGCAGGTCGCCGTCCATGCACAGCATCAGGCCGCCGGCCATGCCCCAGCACGGCGTGGTCAGCAGGAAGCGCAACGGCAGCGCCGCCGCGGGAGACCCTTCAAGCCTGAGCTTCGGCATCGCCGGGGTACCGGATCACCACGCGCACGCTGCCGTCGGCCTGCGGAGCCTGCGGCTCCGCATCGAAGCCGAGGTGGGCCAGCTCGGTCAGCAACGGTCGCGGAAAGCGCGGCGCCACGATGACCAGTGTCTCGTTCGGTGCCAGCCGGCTGGCGGCGTCGAGCGCCCGCATCATCGGCTGGGGCGCCTCCAGGTGGCGCAGGTCGAGTTCGTCGGAAGCCATGCCGGCATTGAAGCACCGGCACCACCGTGCGGGCGCTGACACAGGTCAAGCGGCATCACATCAGCCCGGCTTGCCATCCTTGCGCGGCGTGAGATAGATCCACGCCGAGCGCAACACCCAGGGCAGGAATGCCAGCAACCACCCGCTGCCGGCGACCACCAGCCACAGGTAGCGGTCGCCGCCGAACTCGGCGCGGATGCGCAGGAGCGCCACCGTCTGCAGCAGCACGAAGCACAGCCACGGCACCGGATGCATTTGCAGCAGCCGGCCGGAGTGGCCATGGGTGACCCGGGTCACCATCGCCACCAGCATCGAACCGAAGAACCCGATCGCCAGCGCGTGCAGCGGCGCCAGTCCGAGCACGTGTTCGCCGCTCACGGCGAGCGCGAGGTCCTGCACTGCGAACAGTACGAAGGCGACCGGCAACCAGGCAAAGGCGATATGCAGCACGGCGAGCAGGCCCGGCCGCAGGCAGCGCCAGGGCTTCCACATCAACGCATGCAAACCGAACAGCACGGCGAGCGGCAAGTCGCAGGCCCACAGCCAGCGCGACAACCCGGCCCCGTCCAGCAGCAGGTGCGCCAGAAGCAGCACCCACGCCAGCGGCAGGCTCCACGCCGGTCGCCACATGGCGTAGCCGGGCACCACGTTCTTGCTGAAGAACGGCAACATGCGGTGGCAGACGGTGAAGTACATCGGCAACAGGAAGCCGAACGTGCCCAGCTTGATCGCCAGCCGGTCCAGCGCCGACGGAAGTCCGGGATCGAACAGCCGCAAAACGAAAATCGCCAGGCCCAACGTACCCAGGTAGAACGCGGCGAGGCATGACCAGCCGTGCCTGTTGCGATCGGCCGACCGGGCCAGCACGTCGGTCAGCGTACCCACGCCAAACAGGTAAGCCGCCAGCATCAGGCACAGGCCGACCCTGAGCAGGACCGGCATGTCCAACAGCCCCAACGTGCCCAGCACGTACCCGCCCAGCACGCCGCCGGCCACCGGCAGGTAGCGCCCGGGAGGAACCGGTGGACCGTCCATCCAGCGCGGGAACGTGGTCATCAGGAAGCCGAACATGAAGAGCGGAAACAGGCCGTACTGGATCAGCACGGCGTGTGCCCACCCTGCCGGCACGGTGGGCTGCGGCCAGCGGGTCCAGCCGAAGCGCAGCGAGGCCAACTCCAACGTCCACCAGGCCATGCTCAGCAGCACCGCCACGGTGCCAGCGAGGAATAGCGGTCGATGCGGCGCCGAGGCAAGGAGCGCGACGGGATCGGCGGAGACGGAGGAAGTCGATGGATCCATGGGCGGCATGCAGTTGCTCACGGCCCATGGTGGCAGGCCGGTAGTGCGGCGGCCCTGACCTGGATCAGCCGGGACTTCCGCCTATTTCAGCAGCAGGCTGGCGCCGACCTCGCGCAGGTCGTGCTGCTTGAGCAGCACCAGTTCGCGCCCTTCGATCGCGATCAGGCCCTGGCTGCGGAACCGCCCCAGTACGCGGCTTACCGTCTCCGAGGCGAGCCGCAGGTAGTTCGCAATGTCGCCGCGCGACATGCTGAGGTGGAAGCGCGTGGCGGAGAGGCCGCGCATCGCGAAACGCGTGGACAGGTCGATCAGGAAAGCCGCCATGCGCTCGTCCGCGCTGTGATCGCCGGCCAGCAGCGACGCGGCACCGAGTTCCTTGCTGATCAACCGGAAGAGATGCTGTTGCATCGCCGGCTGGCGCGCCGCCAGCGCACTCATTGCGGGAAACGAGAAGCGGCAGAACTGCGTGTCCTCCAGCGCTACCGCATCGCAGGGGAAGTACTCGGGGTAGATGGCGTTGAGCCCGATCACCTCGCCCGGCAGGTAGAAACCCATCACCTGCTCGTTGCCCTCGCGGTCGAACAGCCGCGTCTTCACCGAGCCGCTGCGCACGGCGTAGATCGCCCGGAACGGATCGCCGGTGCGGAACACGTGCTCGCCGGTGCGGAACGGCCCCACGTGTTCGACCAGGCAATGCAGCTCGAGCAGCTCCTGCTTGCCATAACCCTGTGCTTGGCAGGCCGAGGAGAACGCGCAACTCGAACAGAACCGGGTGGCATCGCCATCGTCGGCGATGGGTTGGACGACCGGATGCGGCTGTCCTGACGAGTGGCTGGTTGCCATGGCGTCTCGCATTGCGGGAATTGGCTATGCCGCGGATGGCTGCATGATACGCAAGCAGCTCCGCCGCCGCGAATCTCCGTGGCAGCGCGCCGCAGGAAGATCGCCCTGCTGCTCGGCGAC
>JAJZGE010000103.1 GCA_021798675.1 Pseudomonadota bacterium
GCGTTCATGCCGCACCAACGGACAGGGGCGCCGAGGCGCCCCTGTCCATCGAACCGTTTGGCAGGCTCGTCAGTGCGACGGAGCAGCCGCGGCAGCGGGCTTGTGCGCCGCCGCCAGTGCGGCGAGATAGTCGCTGCCGGGCGGCAGGATGCTGCTGGCCAGCTTGGGGTCGGCCTTCAGCATGCCCACTTCGTCGGCCACGATGTGCGCGGCCTCGCGGAGCTGGACGTCGGGCGCGTTCTTGGCGTCCTTCTCCTGCTTGAGCTCGCTCTTGAGGCTGCGCTCGCTCGGATCCAGGCCGTCGTCCAGCGCGCTGTCCTCATCCTTGAGGAAGGCATCGCTGCCGTCGATGGCCTTCTGGCGCTGGCGGAAGCTAGCCTGCAGCGCGTCGAGCTGCTTGCGCTCGGCTTCGCGCTTGGCGAAGTTCAGCGAGACCGACGTCTTGGCGCGCATGGCCTTGTACTGCGCCAGCTCGTCGAGCATCAGCTTCCACGCCGGCGACTTGGCAATGCGCGCGTCGTGCAGGGTTTCCAGCTTGGGCAGGTAGAGCTTCACGTCGCCGTCCGGCTGGTAGCTGGTCGGGGCGATGTGCGTCCACGGCAACGCATTGTCGTAGGTGGACTCGCCGAAGTCCTTGGAGTCGCCGTTCCGCGGGAACTCGATGTCCGGCGTCACGCCCTTGATCTGGGTGGAGCCGCCGTTGATGCGGAAGAACTCCTGCACGGTCATCTTCAGCTGGCCGTACTGCGGCTTGCCCTCGGGATCCGGGCTGAAGCGATCAAGGTCGATCAGGGTCTGCACGGTGCCCTTGCCGAAGGTCGGCGTGCCGATGATCAGGCCGCGGCCACGATCCTGGATCGCCGCGGAGAAGATCTCCGAGGCCGAAGCGGTGCCGCGGTTCACCAGCACCGCGAACGGACCGTTCCACAGTGGCGCCGCATCGTCCGAGCCCTGCACGTCCACCTGGCCGCGCGCGTCGCGCACCTGCACCACCGGCCCCTTGCCGTTGAACAGGCCGGTCATCGAATCGGCCTCCGCGAGCGAACCGCCGCCGTTGTCGCGCAGATCCATGATGATGCCCTGGACGCCCTCGGCCTTGAGTTCGTCGACCAGCTTGGCCACGTCGCGGGTGGCGCTGCGGTAGTTCTTCTCGCCCTCGCTGCGCGCACCGAAATCGGAGTAGAAGCTCGGCAGGTCGATCACGCCGATCTTGCGCACGGTGCCACCGTCCTTGACCTCGATGACCTTCTTCTTGGCCGCGCTTTCCTCGATGTTGACCTTCTTGCGCACCAGGCTGACGATCTCATGCTTGCCGTCCGGACCGGCGTCGGCCGGCAGGATCTCCAGCCGCACCGTGGTGTCCTTCTTGCCGCGGATCAGGTTGACCACATCGTCGATGCGCCAGCCGATCACGTCGGTGATCGGGCCGCTCTCGCCCTGGCCCACGCCGAGGATGCGATCGCCGGGCTTGAGCTTGCCGGACTTTTCCGCCGGGCCACCGGGGACCAGGCTGAAGATCACGGTGTAGTCGTCGCGCGACTGCAGCTGCGCGCCGATGCCCTCCAGCGAGAGCTTCATCTGGATCGCGAAATCCTCGGCCTTGCGCGGCGTGAAGTAGTCGGTGTGCGGGTCGGTGGTTTCGGCGTACGCGGTCATGAAGGTCTGGAAGGCGTCATCGCCATCCAGCTGCTTCACGCGCTCGATGTAGTTGGTGTAGCGCTTGGTCAGCGTCTTGCGGATGTCGTCGTCGCTCTTGCCGGCGAGCTTCAGGCGCAGCCAGTCGTTCATGGTGCGCTTGCGCCACAGTGCGTCCAGCGCCGCGTCGTCCTTGGCCCAGGCGGCATCCTTGCGGTCGTACTGGTAGCTCTCGTTGCCGTCGAAGCTGAAACCGTTCTTGAGCAGGCTGCGCGCATAGGTCATGCGCTGCACGGCGCGCTGCAGGAACTTGTTGTAGATGTCGAACGGCGCGGAGAGGTCCTCGTTCCAGATCGCGTCGTCCAGCTTGGTCTTGAGCGGCGCGAAACGGTCCATGTCCTGCTGGGTGAAGAACACCTTGTCGGGATCCAGCAGCTTGAAATAGTCCGCGTAGATCTTCGCCGACATCGCGTCGTCCAGCGGCTGCGCGTCGTAGTGGAAGCGGGTGAGGAAGCGCGCGGAGAGCTGCGCCGCCTGGGCCTGCGCGGTGGTCGGCTTGAGCGGCCAAACGGCCGCCTTGCGGTTGCCGCCGGCACCAAGCTCGGCAGCCGATTGCGCGTAGGTGCAGGTGACGGTCAAAGCCAGCAGCAGGGCCAGCACGGGACGGAAGGTCATGGGGTGGGCAACTCTACGGTGAGCGGTTTAGGCGACGCCGGCCGCGTGGGCCTGCAGATCGGCATGGTAGGACGAACGCACCAGCGGTCCGGAGGCGACGTGATGGAAGCCCATCGCCTCGCCTTCCCTGCGCAGCTCGTCGAATTCCTCGGGGGTCCAGTAGCGCACCACCGGGTGGTGGTGCGGCGTGGGCTGCAGGTACTGGCCGATGGTGATCATCTCGACGTCGTGCGCGCGCAGGTCGCGCAGGGTCTCGAGCACCTGCTCCATCGTCTCGCCCAGGCCCAGCATGATGCCGGACTTGGTCGGCACGTCCGGGTGCTGCGCCTTGAAGCGCTTCAGCAGGTCCAGCGACCACTGGTAGTCCGCGCCCGGACGCACCTCGCGGTACAGGTGGGGCACGGTTTCCAGGTTGTGGTTGAACACGTCCGGCGGGAAGTCCTTGAGCACTTCCAGCGCGCGCTCCATGCGACCCTTGCCGCGGAAGTCGGGGGTGAGGATCTCGATGCGGATGTCAGGGCTGGCATGGCGCACCGCGCGGATGCAGGCGGCGAAATGCTCGGCGCCGCCGTCGCGCAGGTCGTCGCGGTCCACCGAGGTGATCACCACGTAGCGCAGGCGCATGTCGCGGATGGTTTCGGCCAGGCGCGCCGGCTCCAGCGGATCGGGAGCGGCCGGGCGGCCGTGCGCGACGTCGCAGAACGAGCAGCGCCGCGTGCACACCTCGCCGAGGATCATGAAGGTGGCGGTGCCCTTCGAGAAGCACTCGTGGATGTTCGGGCAGGAAGCTTCCTCGCACACCGTCACCAGCGAATTTTCGCGCAGGCGCGATTTCAGTTGCTGCACGGCATTGCCCTGCGGCAGGCGCACGCGGATCCAACTCGGCTTGCGCAGCACGGGCACGGCGGTGTCGAAACCGGCGCGGTTCAGCGCGATCTTGTCGTTGCCGAGCTGCTTTTCGCCCGCGGGCGCGCCGCTGACGACGCTGATCGGGATGGACTTGACGGGTGAAGCGGAAGCGTCGCTCATGCGGATTCGCGTGCGGGGAGTTCGGGGATGACGGGAGCAGCCGGCTCGGCGCGGAAGCCGAACTGGCGGCAGAACTCCTCCACCAGCATCTCTTCCACGTCCGCCAGTCGCGACGGGCCGCCCAAGTCTAGCACCTGCGTCACCGCCAAACCCTTGTAGCCGCAAGGATTGATGCGATGGAAGGGCTCTAGGTTCATGTTCACGTTGAACGCCAGGCCGTGGAAGCTGCAGCCGCGGCGCACGCGCAGGCCCAGGGCAGCCACCTTCGCCTCCGCGACGTAGACGCCCGGCGCGCCCTCGCGGCGCTCGGCCACGATGTTCCAGTGCGCCAGCGTATCGATGATCGCCTGCTCGATCCGGTTGACCAGCTCGCGCACGCCCACGCCGGCGCGGCGCAGGTCGATCAGCGGATACCCCACGATCTGGCCGGGGCCGTGATAGGTGACCTGGCCGCCGCGGTCCACCGGGACCACCGGGATCTCGCCGGGCGCCAGCACGTGCTCCATCTTGCCGGCCTGACCCAGGGTGAACACCGGATCGTGCTCCAGCAGCCAGAACTCGTCGACGGTGTCGGCCGTGCGGTTGTCGGTGAACGCGCTCATCGCCTTCCACGTCGCCGCATAGGGCTGGCGGCCAAGGCGGCGGATCTTGAGCGGCAGGGACATGACGGCACCTGGTAGGGCGGGAAGGGTGAACATGCGGCCGGTCGGCGGCGAAGCCAAGGGCGGCCGGCTGGCCGCCCGTCCGGTCACAGCGTGTATCGGATCGCCGGATCCGCGCGCAGCACGGCGTGCGCGCTGTCGTACTGCTCGCGGCTGTCGCAACGGAAGCTCACCGTGACCGAGACGTAGTTGCCGCCGCCGGAATGACGGTGCCGCACGGTCTCGTGCAGCACGTGCAGGCCGGCGCGCTCGAGCAACTGCGGCACGCGCATGGGCAGGTCGGCATCCGCCTTGCCCACCGCGGTGATCTCGAACTCGCCGGGGAACTGGAAGCCCTTGCCTTCCCGTTTCGCCTGGCTGAAGTCGATCTCGTGCATCACTTCGCGCCCGGCGCCGCAGCCGGCGCAAGTGCACGCGCATCCGTTTTCTTGCTGCCGCGGAACCACAGCAGGATCGAATCCCACATCCGCGAGAAGAAGCCGCCCTGCGGCGCGTCGTTCAGTGCGATCAGCGGCACGCTCTGGATCGGCTGGCCGTCCAGCGAAATGTGCAGCGTACCCACCTGCTGACCCTTCTTGAACGGGGCGATCAGGGTGGCCGGGATGTCCATGGTGGCCTTGAGCTTGTCGTACTGGCCGGTCTTCACCGTCACCAGCACGTCGTGGGCGACCCCCAGCGGCAAGGTGTCGGCCTGGCCCTTCCACAGCCGCGGGCTGGCCAGCGGCTTGCCGGCGGCGTACAGCTTGTGGGTGTCGTAGAAGCGGAAACCGTAGTTGAGCAGGGTCATCGCCGAGTCGGCACGCGCCTTCTCGCTGCTGGCGCCCATCACCACGGCAATCATGCGCTCGTTGCCGCGCTTGGCCGAGGCATCCATGCAATAGCCGGCGGCAGCGGTGTAGCCGGTCTTCACGCCATCGACGGAGGGATCGCGCCACAGCAGCGTCACGCGATTCAGCTGCTTGATGCCGTTCCACTCGAACTCCTTGATCTTGGAGACCGCGTATTGCTCCGGGAAATTGTGGATCAGCGCGCGCGTAAGGGTCGCGATGTCGCGGGCGGTGCTGTAGTGATCGTCGACCGGATAGCCCGACGCGTCCGAGTAATGCGTGTTGGTCATGCCCAACTGCTGGGCGTACTCGTTCATCAAGCCGACGAAGGTCTGCTCCGAACCGGCAGTGTGCTCGGCCAGCGCGATGGCCGCGTCGTTGCCCGATTGCACGATCATGCCCTTCAGCAGGTCTTCCAACGGAACCTGGCTGCCCAGCTTGAGGAAGCTGGTGGAACCATCGGTGCCTGCACCACCGGCCTTCCAGGCGTGCTCGCTGATGGTGACCATGTCATTTGCATGGATCCTTCCGGCGGCCAGTTCCGAGGCCACCACGTACTCGGTCATCACCTTGGTCAGCGAGGCCGGGGCGCGGCGTTCGTCGGGGTTCTTCGAGGCGATGACCTGGCCGGTGTCGTAATCCATCAGCACCCAACTCTGCGCGTCCACGTCCGGCGGCGGCGGCACCGGCATCGGCGCCACCGCCGGATTCGGTATGCCACTGGGATGCGGCGGCATGGCCGGCTGCGGCGAGGTCTGCGCGACGGCGGCACCCGCCGCCAGCACGGCGACGGCGAGCGGGGTCAGTAGGCGGCGGAAAAAGCTCATCGTGATCGTGTTCCGGAGGTTTGCTGGGCAGCGCCCGCGGGCGTCGCCGATGGATAAAGTTCGTCAGTTTACCGCGACCTGCGGCCGCGGCAGGCCCATGTTTTCGATGCGTCTGGTCACTTCGTCGGCGCGGTCCACGCTGTCCAGCGGCCCCACCCGAACCCGGCGAATGGTGCGGCCGTCCACCTGAACCTGTTCCACCTGCACCGATGCAAAGTTGGCCTGGCGCAATCGCGCAGCCACCCGCTCGGCATTGGCGGGATCGGAGAACGCCCCCACCTGCAGGTAGATGCCCGGCGACCCGCCGGCGCTTGTGACCGGCGCCGGCGGCGATGGTTCCGCACCCGGGTCCGACGGATCGATGCCCTGCACCTCGACCAGCCCGGTGCCCTTGGGCCAGATGCCGATGCGCACGGCGGCCGCATAGGACAGGTCGATGATGCGGTTCTCGTGGAACGGCCCGCGGTCGTTGACACGCACGATCACGCTCTTGCCGTTGGACAGGTTGGTCACCCGCGCATAGCTGGGCAAGGGCAGCACCTTGCTCGCGGCGGTGAACTTGTACATGTCGTAGTTCTCGAGGCTGGAGGTCTTGTAGCCGTCGAACTTGTTGCCGTAGAACGAGGCGATGCCGCGCTCGTCGTAGCCGCGTGCCGTGGGCAGCACGCGATAGGTCTGGCCCAGCACGGTGTAGGGCGACTTGTTGCCGTACAGGGAACGCGGCTCGGCCTTCGGCACCGGCTCGGGCATCGTGTAGATGTACGAAGGCGGCGTGCCAGCGGGAGAGCTGTCGCTGCGGTCGCTGTAGCGTTCGTCCTGCGGCAGGCCGGTGTCGTCGCCGTGGTGGAACCAGCCGCGATGTGCGGCGTGCGGCGCCGCACCGGCACCGGCACCGGCACCGGCGGCGGGCGGC
>JAJZGE010000104.1 GCA_021798675.1 Pseudomonadota bacterium
CTGATCACCCACCGCCTGCAGCCGGCGTTTCCGCGCAACCGCATCACGGTCATCCACGATTACCCGGCCACGCAGTGCGCGCTGGCGAAGATCCGCCCCGGCGAACCGCCGCTGGCCGAGCGCTTCGAGCTGTACCTTGGTCCGCACGAGCTGGCCAACGGCTACCACGAGCTGAACGACGCCGCCGAGCAGCGCGCGCGCTTCGAGCGCGACAACGCGCTGCGCCACGCACGCGGCCTGCCGCCGATGCCGATCGACGCGCGCCTGCTGGCGGTGCTCGATGCGATGCCCGACTGCGCCGGCGTGGCGCTCGGAGTGGAACGCCTGCTGATGTGCGTGGCCGACACCGATGCGATCGCCGACGTACTGGCGTTTCCGTTTGCCGACGCCTGAATCCTCATCCTGCTGCTGGCCGCGCTTGGCGGTGCGCTGGAGTTCTACGATTTCGTGGTGTTCGTGTTTTTCGCGATTCCACTCGGCCGGCTGTTATTTCCGCAGGATACGGCGCCGTGGCTGGCGCAGCTGCAGGTCTACGGGATCTTCGCCGCGGGCTCTCTGGCGCGGCCGCTGGGCGGCATCGTGATGGCGCATTACGGCGACACACTTGGACGCAAGCGGATGTTCATGCTGAGCGTGCTGCTGCTGGCGATGCACGTTCTGCAGGGTGTCGCAGTGGGCGGCGAGGTGCCGGGCGCGTGGGTGTTCGTGGCCGAGCATGTGCCGCCGCGTCGGATCGGGCCGGCTTGCGCCAGCCTCACGGCGGGGCTCACGGTGGGCATCCTGATCGGCTCGCTGGTGGCGGCGGCGATCAACCGCGGCATGGCGCCGGCGACCCTGCTGGCATGGGGCTGGCGGCTGCCGTTTCTGCTCGGCGGCGCGTTCGGATTTTTCGCGCTGTGGCTGCGCCGCTGGCTGAGCGAGACGCCGGTGTTCGAGGCGCTGCGCGCGCGTCGCCAGCTGGTCGCTGGCTGGCCGCCGCGCCTGCGCTGGTGCAGCCGGTGTTCCATATCCCGCCGGCGCGCGTGTTTGTGGGCAGCAGTGTGGCTTCGTTCGCGCTGGCGCTGGGCTGCCTGTTCCACGGCTGGCTGGCTGATCGCCTCGGCTATGCGCAGGCGCTGCTGCTTGGCGCAATCGGCCTGCTGCTGGGCAGCTATGCGCTGTATCTGGATCTGCGTGCGGGCGGCACGCATTTCGCGCCGCTGTATGCGCTGGCCGGATTCAGCGTGGGCGTGGTGGGTGTGGTGCCGGCGCTGATGGTGGTGGCGTTTCCGCCGGCGGTGCGCTTCACCGGGCTGTCGTTTTCCTATAACGTCTCCTGCGCGCTGTTCGGCGGCCTCACGCCGCCGCTGATCGGCCCGCTGGCGCCAGCGCATTGTGTGGCCCTGGCCGCACTGGCCGGCATGGCGGTGGCGCTGTCGCAGTGGCGTGCGCAGCGCACGCCACCGGCCTAGAACTCCAGCTCCTGCGCCGCGCACAGATAGTCGACCAGCGGCGTCACGCGTTTGAACGTCGCCACCGTCCACGGCAGCAACTCGGTCGAGCAGGCGAGTGCCTCGTCGAAGTGTTCGCCGGCCGCGAAATCCTTGCGCTTGAGGTCGTCGATCAACGCATGCGCCGGGTCGAAGCCGCGCGGCGGGCGGCTCAGCGACTCGCCCCAGAAGCTCAGGTGGTCGCGAAACGGCTTGCTCTGCGTGGCGCGCTTCCACGCTGCGGGGTTGTCCGCGATGAAGGCGCGGATCTGCTTCAGCGCGTCCGGCTCCGGATGCCACATGCCGCCGCCGGCAAAGCAGTCGCCAGGCTGGATCTGCAGGTAGAACGAGGGCGCCGGAATCTCGTGGCGGCGCACGTGGAAAAACCGCGCGCCCTGCCACGGCTTGTACGGCAGCTTGTTGTGGGAGAAGCGCGTGTCGCGAAAGATGCGGAACAGCGAGCCGCCGTTCTTGCGCGGGTCGGCGCGGTAGTGCGGGCTGATCTTCGCCAGCGGTGCCTGCAGGTCGGTGATCAGCTGCAGGAACGGCTCGCGCACATGGCGCTCGTAGTCGTCCTTGTGCGTCTGGAACCATTCGCGGCTGTTGTGGCGATCCAGTGCGCGCAGGAAGCGGAAGGTGGCCGGAGTGAAATAGCTGTGGGACATGCTCGGTCGATGGCTGGGATGAGGATGGTTCAGTGGGTATCGATGCCGGCGCCGAGCTGTTCGCCCCAGGCCTGCAGCTGGTCGAGCAGGGCCAGCTTGCCCTGCGCCTGCGGGTCGGCGCGCAGCTCGGCGATGCGGGCGAAATAGTCGTCGAGGGTGAGGCCGGTGAGTACAGTGTGGCGGGTCAGCCGCGCCTGGCGGAAGCGCTCCCAGCGCTGGCGCTCGTCGGCATCCAGCGTCTGCGGCCAGTTGCGTGCGCGGTAGCGGAACAGCAGCTCCGGATAACGCGGATCGCGGAACGGGAACGCGCGCTGGCCCAGCTGCGCCGGTGGCGTGGCACGCACCTGCGCCAGCAGCCGCTTGTCCGCGTCAGGCAGGAAGCCGCCGCCGTACAGCGCCAGTTCGGGATCGTCCGGCGGCGGCAGTTCGGCCGCGCGCTGAAATACCCGGCGCAGCTTCTCTGCCAGCCCGGCGCTGGCGCGCAGCGCGTCGCGATGCGCCATGCAGCGCGCGGGATCGAGCTGCAGGCGCTCGAGATCCACGCCCTGCAATACCGACAGCGGCGCCAGCGCCGGCGCGTGGTTGGCGCGCACGGTGCGCAGCGCAATGCGCTCGACGCCTTCGGGCAGATCGGCGCGTGCGGTGAAGATGCGGTCGGCGATGTCGTCCTCGTCCAGTGCCAGCCAGCCCTGCGGGTCGGTGGCCAGGTCGTACACGATCACCTCGCCGGCGCGGCTGGGATGCGGCGCCAGCGGCGCGATCATGGCCAGGCAGTGGCGGCTGGCCGGATAGCGCGAGGACACGTGCAGCACCGGTGTCATGTTCACCACATCAAGCAGCTCGAACACCTTCTGCTTGCGCCGCAGGCCGTAGTACCAGTCCCACAGCCGCGGCTGGCGCACGCGCAGCAGTCGCGCCAGCTCGATCAGCGCGCGCACGTCCGACAGCGCGTCGTGGGCGCGCTCCTGCGCCAGCTGATTCGCGCGCGCCAGATGCTCCAGCTTGAAGCTGGGCGTACCGTCGTCGCGCTGCGGCCAGATGATGCCTTCCGGCCGCAGCGCCTGGCACAGCCGCACCAGGTCGATCAGGTCCCAGCGCGAATTGCCGTTCTCCCACTCGCGGCCGTAGGGCTCGTAGAAGTTGCGGTACAACATCTGCCGGGTGAACTCGTCGTCGAAGCGCAGCGAGTTGTAGCCGACGCCGCAGGTGCCCGGCGCGGCCAGCTGCTCGTGCACGCGGGCGGCGAACTCGGCTTCGGTCACGCCTTCACGTGCGGCCTGCTGCGGCGTGATGCCGGTGATCAGGCAGGCGTCCGGGTGCGGCGGCATCTCCAGCGACGGCTGTGCGAAGAACATCACCGGCTCGCCGACGATCTCCAGCTCCAGTGTCGTGCGGATGCCGGCGAACTGCACCGGCCGGTCGCGCCGCGGGTCGGCGCCGGAGGTCTCGTAGTCATGCCAGAGGAAGGTCTGCATCGACGCATCATCGCACGGGCAAAAGCATCGGCCGCAAGGCTGATAAACTCGGCGGCACAAGGAGAAACCATGAGCCACGTTCACGACGACAACCTGATCTGGATCGATCTGGAAATGACCGGCCTGGACACCGACGCCGACTCGATCCTGGAGATCGCCACGGTGGTCACCGACAAGGATCTCAACGTGCTTGCCGACGGCCCGGTGTTCGCGATACGCCACGAGATCGACCGGCTGGAATCGATGGACAGCTGGAACTCCAACCAGCACCACAAGTCCGGCCTGTGGCGGCAGGTGCTGATCTCGCAGACCGATCACGCGATGGCCGAGCAGGCCACGCTGGAGTTCCTGCGGGCGTGGGTTCCGCCGGGCAAGTCGCCGATGTGCGGCAATTCGATCTGCCAGGACCGGCGCTTCATGCATCGGCAGATGCCGCGGCTGGAGCGCTATTTCCACTACCGCAATCTGGACGTGTCCACGCTGAAGGAGCTGGCGCGGCGCTGGGCGCCGGAGATCGCCAAGGGCTTCGGCAAGGAGTCGGCGCATACGGCGCTGTCGGACATCCGCGATTCGATCGCGGAGCTGCGCCATTACCGCCTGCACATGGGCGCGCTGGGCGGCATGCCCGCAGCGTGACGCGATGGCCGCGCGCCGGCCGGCGCGCGGCACCGGACAAGTGGGGGAGAGGCATGTCGATCGATCTGTTTGCGCCAGTGCTGGATTGCGCGGGTCGCCCGCTGCGGCTGGACCGGGCACGGGTGGTGGGCATCCTGAATGTCACACCGGATTCGTTCTCCGATGGGGGGCTGTATCACGATGTCGATGCGGCCGTGGCGCACGGGCTGCGGATGGCGGAGGAGGGCGCCGACATGCTGGATGTCGGCGGCGAGTCCACGCGGCCCGGTGCGTGCGAGGTGCCGGTCGAGGAGGAACTGCGCCGGGTGCTGCCGGTGATCGGGCAGCTGGTCGCGCGCACCGCGCTGCCGATCGCGGTCGACACCTCGCGCCCCGAGGTGATGCGTGCGGCGGTGGCGGCCGGTGCAGGCATGATCAACGATGTGTTTGCGTTGCGCCGCGATGGTGCGATGGACGCGGTCGCCGAGCTGGGCGTGCCGGTGTGCCTGATGCACATGCAGGGCGAGCCGCGCAGCATGCAGGCCGATCCCCGCTATGACGACGTGGTCGGCGAAGTGCACCGTTTTCTCACCGACCGGCTGTTCGCCTGCGAGCTGGCCGGCATCGACCGGCGCAAAGTGATGGTTGATCCGGGCTTCGGCTTCGGCAAGACGCAGGAACACAACCTGGCCCTGCTCGCTGCGCTGGAGCGCTTCGGCAGCCTCGGCTCCGGCGTCTACGCCGGGCTCTCGCGCAAGTCGATGATCGGTGCGCTGACCGGCCGCCTCGAGCCGGCCGCGCGCATGGCCGGCTCGGTGGCGGCGGCGCTGATCGCCGTGCAGCGCGGCGCGCGCATGGTGCGCGTGCACGACGTGGCTGCCACCGTGGATGCGCTGGCGGTGTGGCGCGCGGTGCATGCGGTGGACAGCGTGCCGCAGCGTGCGGGCAAGACCGCGGCGGCCCCGCGCTGGCCGGACGACGATTGAACCTCCGGCACCCGGTCGCCGGTTCGGGCATTGCCCGGCGCTATGCTTTGCCGATGCGGCAGCCTGCCGCGGGACGACGTGGATCATGAATCAGCGCAAATATTTCGGTACCGACGGCATCCGCGGGCTGGTCGGACAATGGCCGATCAGCGCGGATTTCATGCTGCGGCTGGGGCGCGCCGTGGGCAGCGTGCTGGCGCGCGACAGCCGCGAGCGGCCGAAGGTGCTGATCGGCAAGGACACCCGCATCTCCGGCTACATGTTCGAATCGGCGCTGGAAGCCGGGCTGGTCGCCGCCGGGGCGGATGTGGCGCTGCTCGGGCCGATGCCGACGCCAGCGGTGGCCTTCCTCACCCGCTCGATGCGCGCCAGCGCCGGCATCGTGATCAGCGCTTCGCACAACCCGCACCACGATAATGGCATCAAGTTCTTCTCGGCCAGCGGCGAGAAACTGTCCGATGCGGTCGAGCTGGCGATCGAGCAGGAAATCGACGCGGCTTTCATCACCGTGGCCTCCGAGCAGCTTGGCAAAGCCATCCGCATTGGCGATGCGGTGGCGCGCTACGCCGAGTTCTGCAAGGCCACCGTGACGGAAGACTTCAATCTGCAAGGATGGAAGATCGTGCTCGACTGCGCGCACGGCGCCACCTATCAGGTGGCGCCCAAGGTGTTCGCCGAACTCGGTGCCGAGGTGCTGGCGATCGGTGACAAGCCGGACGGTTTCAACATCAACCACGAAGTCGGCTCGACCCATCCCGAGGCACTGCAGCAGGCAGTGCTTGCGCACGCGGCGGATCTGGGCATTGCGTTCGATGGCGACGGCGATCGCGTGATGCTGGTCGACCGGCACGGCGAGCTGGCCGATGGCGACGACATTCTCTACGTGCTGGCCTGCAGCCTGCAGGCGCGCGGTCTGCTGAAGGGGCCGGTGGTGGGCACCCTGATGAGCAACTACGGCCTGCAGCTGGCGCTGGCCGAACTGGGCGTGCCGCTGCTGCGCGCCAACGTGGGCGATCGCTACGTGATGCAGCTGCTGCAGCAGCACGACGGCAACCTTGGCGGCGAGACCTCCGGCCACATCCTGTGTCTGGATCGTGCCACCACCGGCGACGGCATTGTCGCCGCGCTGGCCGTTCTGGAGGCGCTGGTGCGGTCCGGCCAGGATCTGGCCGTGGCCCGCCAAGGGCTGAAGAAATTGCCGCAGGTGATGCTCAACGTGCGCGCCGCGGGGGCACGCGAGGCGCTGGCCGGTGCCACCGTGCAGGCAGCGCTGGCCGAGGTGGAACAGATCTTGCGTGGCCGCGGCCGGGTGGTACTGCGCGCCTCCGGCACCGAGCC
>JAJZGE010000105.1 GCA_021798675.1 Pseudomonadota bacterium
GATCCTGGCGCAGCTGGGCGTGGCGTTCCAGTTCGACGTGATCCCGATCCTGCGCAAGGACAGCCTGCACATGGGCGCCGAGGATCGCGCGCTGGTGCGCTCCACCATCGAGGCGCAGCCGCACCGCCACGTGCTGGTGACGCACGGCACCGACACCATGGTGGAGACCGCGCGCGAGCTGGCGCACATTCCGGGCAAGGTGATCGTGCTGACCGGCGCGCTGAACCCCGCGCGCTTCCAGGGCTCCGATGCGGTGTTCAATATCGGCTGCGCGGTGGCCGCCGTGCAGACGCTGCCCGATGGCGTCTACATCACCATGAACGGCCGCGTGTGGGACCCGGCGAAGGTACGCAAGAACCGTGACGCCAACCGCTTCGAGGAAGCCGGCGGCTGATCTCGCTGGCTCTTGCGCGCAGCCGCAGCGCCCCACGGGAAAACGGGCCCGGCTGATCACGCCGGGCCCGTCCTGCATCATTTCCCTGCTTGCTGCGGATCGTCGCCGATCCGCGGTGCGGCTTACCAGGTGGCCTTCAGCGAGACGCCCGAGAACGCCGCATAGGCGCGCAGCTTGATGTAGTAGGTGCCGGCCGGCGCGCTGAAGGTGCAGCTCTCGGCGTTGCCGGTCTTGTACGGACGGCAGCTGTAGCTGGTGGTGGTCGGTGCGGAGCCGAGCTTCACGTAGAGATCCGCATCACCGGTACCGCCGGAGATGGCGATGGTCAGGCTGCTGCTGGTGCCGGCCGCCACCGTGACGGTGTAGTTGAGTTCCCCGCCGGTGGCTGCCGCCAGCCCGGTCACCGCCACGCCGTTCTTCAGGCTGCTGCCACCACCTGTGCCGGCACACGACACGCCGACGCCGGTGAAGGCCGCCGTCACATCGCTCTTGACGTAGCCCAGGTCGGTCGCTGCCGATTCCACGCCGCAGGCGCCGGTATTGAAGGTGGAGGTGGCCGTCCAGTAGACCTTGTTGGCCAGCGCGTAGACCTGAAACGCCTTCTTGACGTTCCAGCCGGCGGTCTTGGCCAGCAGGCAGAACGACTTGTTGTAGACGCCGCTGCTGTAGTGCACGTCGAGCGTGGAGGTGTATTTCGATGCGTTGTCGATCGAGCCGCCGTCCAGCGGCGGGTTGCACATGTAGCGCAGCGCGGTGCCGTTCTTGATGATGTCGGCACCGACCAGGAAGTCATTGGCGCCGCGATCGAAGTACTCCGCCGCCTCGCCGGCGATGTCCGAATAGGCCTCGTTCATGCCGCCCGACTGGCCGGTGTATTGCAGCGCGGAGTGCTGCTCGGTGTAGCCGTGGCTGACCTCGTGGCTGGTCACATCCAGCGACACCAGCGGGTAGAAGGTGCTGGCGCCGTCGCCAAAGGTCATCACGGTGCCGTTCCAGAACGCGTTCTCGTAGCTGTTGCCGTAATGCACCTTCATCACCAGCGGAAAGCTCAGCGGGTTGCCGCCGGTGTAGCCGAGATACATGTCGTGCACGACGCTGCCGAAATGGTGCGCGTCATTCACCGGCGAATAGGCGCCGTTGATCGCATCGGTGTTGCTGGTGGGGCAGATGAAACTGACCAGGGTGCCGCTGCCGGAGGTGGCATGGTTCAAGTTATAGGTGGTGACATCGGCGTTCTTCAGCGTGCAGGTGCTGCCGGACTGGGTCACGTTGAGCGCGGCGTAGTTGGTGCCGTAAAGGTACTTGCCGGTTTTCAGATTGCCGCCGGGGCCATTGGCGGAGGCGTCGGTGAGACCGTTCCAGCTCTGGATCACCAGGCCGGTATTGGCATCGATGATGGCGGTGGGGCGGCTCGGGTGCTGCGGGTCGTTGACGAAGTACGAGACGCGGTAGACCAGCCGGGTCGCGCCATTGTCCTGCGGATACACGAACAGGTCGGCTTGCTCATTCTCGATGGTCGCGCCGCCAGCCAGCATGGTGTGCGCGTGCCCCTTCAGTGCGGACAGCGCTGCCGCCACGGTGAGCTTCGGCGTGACCGAGGTCAGATCGAACTGCGCGTTCTGCAGCAGCTCGCCGGTGGCACGCAGCGCGTTGCCCTGCGCGTCCTGCACCACCGCAATGCTGCGGCCATAGACCGGCACGCCGCGGAACAGCTGCTGCTGCCGCACTACCCGCAGGCTGTTGGCGAGGCCCACCGAACTGCCCGGCGCCAGCGACATGTCCGGACCCAGGTTCAGCTGCGCGGCGAGTGCACTGACCGGCACCGCACCCAGATTCTGCGCATGCAGGCTTTGATTGGTGGCAGCGGTCGCGGCCGGGATCACGGCCATGCCGACGGCAGCGACCAGCAGCTTCAGACGAAAGTGATTGTGCATGTGACGACTCCTGACAATGATCGGGGACACACCGGCCCGATGCGGCCGCGTGGACCCCATGCAAGATTTGCCGTGCGAGCGGCACGACGGCGCACTCATGAATGGTCGGACGATCCCGACTGCGCCCGAAGCGCGCTGCCTCCCCCCCTGATTCCGTCAAGGGCAGCGCGGACGCGTGCATGAAAACGGCAAACCGGCCGTCAAGGGACCACCCGTCGCCCTCCCCGACGACGGATCAGGCCACGTTATTACTTGCGGATGACAAGGGCAACACGACTTTTTCCTACGCCCGTGAAACCGCTCACAGGATGGCCTCGCTACAGTGGGAGCGCAGCGAAATCAGGCACAGCAAGCGCGCCGGCAGGCTGCAAGGCACAGGAAAAATCGCATGTTCTTGCGCTCATCTGCACCGAGGAATGCGTGTTGCCGTATGAACCTGCGTATTGGCAAGCGCCGCCGGGCCGGGCCCGCGGGCCTCACAGCATGCCGGTTTCCAGCTTCGCCGCGTCGGACATCATCGCGTGGCTCCACGGTGGATCGAACACCAGATCCACCTCCGCCTCGCTGACGGTGGGAATCATCTCGAGCTTGGTGCGCGCGTCGTCGACCAGGATGTCGCCCATGCCGCAGCCCGGCGCGGTGAGTGTGAGCTTGACGTAAACCTTGCGCTCGCCGCTGGCGCTCGACTCCAGGCTGAGGTCGTAGACCAGGCCCAGCTCGACCACATTGACCGGGATCTCCGGGTCGAACACGGTGCGCAGCTGGTCCCACGCCAGCCGCTCGACGTCTGCATCCGTGGCATCCGCAGCCACCTCGATCGGCGCCGGCACGGGCTTGCCCAGCGCATCGGCATCCGCGCCGGCGATGCGGAACAGGTTGCCGTCCACATACACGGTGAAGCTGCCGCCCAGCGCCTGGGTGATATAGCCGATCTGACCGGCCGGCAGGCACACCGCCTCGCCCTGCGGCACCATCACAGCGTTGCAATCGCGCTGCAGGGTGAAAGGTTCACTGCTGAGACTGAAGCCGCTCATGCCTGTTGCCAAATTCCCTTCTGCGGGCACCACGCGGTGTCATGCCCAGGTTGCCTATTATGCGGCCCGGCGATCGCCGCCGCCCGCTTCACGCTGGTCCGCCCGATGCAGATGCGCTCTGATCACGCGAGCTTAGATCAGGCCTGCAGCGCCGAAACTCAAGCATCGTCGCCTGCCGGCACGCCAATCGCGGCGCGTTATGATGGCCGCTTTGCGCATGGAATGACTGCATGTCCGCTACTGCCCTGCCAGGCGATCGTCGATGAGCTTGCGCACGCCGCTGCTGTGGGTGTTCGGCCTGTTCAGCGCAATCATGCTGGGACTGGCCGCCGGTGCGATCTGGATGGTCGCCACACTGTACCTGCGCCAGCTGCTGCCGTGGCTGGCGCTGCCTGTCGGTGCCGTGCTGGCATGGGCGGTCCGTGGCAGCGTGCTGCGCCCGGGCGTCGGCGCCGCCGCGCTGGCGGCCCTGGCAACGCTGCTGGCGGCGTTCTACATGAGCATGCTGCTGGCCGGCGTCAGGCTGGCGGGCGACATGGGCCTGGGCCTGCTCGATGTGCTGCGTACCGCCGGGCCCGGCATGTTGTGGGCGCTGGCCGAACTGGCGCTGACGCCGTGGATGCTGGCCTGGTTCGCCGCCGGCGCCGCGCTGGCGGCGGTGATCGGCATGCGGCCGCCGCGCCGCCGTGCGCCATCCGCCACGCGTTGATCCGGCCGGGCGCCGAGGCGGAACCGGCGCGCACCGCCCTCAGGGCAGGCTGAGCCAGTCCGACGCAATGCCGGCCACTTCCGCCGGGCTCAGCCGGCGCGTGTCGATGGCGCTGTTGGCGGGTCCATAGGGGCCGTACTTGGCCGCCGAGGTGACCGAGAACAGGCCGAGTGTGGGCGTGCCGCTGGCGACGGCCAGATGCATCACGCCGCAATCGGCGCTGATGAAGGCGTCCATGTTCGCGATCATCGCCGCCAGCCGGCGCAGGTCACGCGTGTAGTAAGAAGCGAACTCGTCGCCGAGCTGGCTCTGGCCATGATCGGCCACCAGGTCGACGATCCGCAGCTCCGGCTGCAGCACGCGCAGCCTGGCGACAAACTGCTGCCACCACGAGGTGTCGTAGCGCTTGGCCCCGGTGGCATTGGTGAACAGGCCCAACACCGGTCGCGGCGACGCGGATGACACGGCCGGCTCGCCGAGTATCGCGGCGAGCGCGCGCCGCGCCTGCTCGCGCTCGTCATCGGCCAGCCGCAGGGTGAGCGGCGGATAGGCACCCTCCAGCGTGCCGGCATAGGCCGTGCGCAACAGGAACACGCCGCGCTGGGCGAAGTGCTCCGGCCCGCTCAGCGCATGCCAGGCCGAGCCCGGATTCTGCTGCGCATCCGGCAGGCCCAGCTTGTAGCGCGCGCGCACCATCGCCAGCAGCAGCCGACCCGACTGCGAGCCGTCGCAGGCGTCGATGGCGAGGTCGTAGGTGTTGCCGCGCAGCTGTCGCAGCAGCGCCACGCTGAACCACAGGTGGCGTGCGATCTTCGGTGGCAGGCTGTAGATCTGGCGCACCAGGAAGCGGTTGCCGAACAGGCTGCGCGCGGCATGACCCGCGCCAATGATGTCGATCTCGGCGCCGGGATACAGCGCCTCCACTTCGGCCAACAACGGGCTGATCAGCAGCGCGTTGCCGAGGCGGTGATTCGGCCGGCAGATGAGTACCCGATGGATGCCGCGCGTGGGCAGCTGGCCCGGCTCGCACAGCGTGCGGCCGACGCCGCCGAACAGGCGCGCAAAGAACGCGCCGACCACACGGCGGCGCAGGCCATCCCAGCGTCGTGGAGGCATCCCCGCAGGCGCGCTGGCGGGAGCGGTCTTGTCGTCGGCGGAGGCGACGGGAAGCGGGTGTTGCACGGCAATTCATCCTGCATGGCTCGCCGGCAAGTATGCATGAACGGCTGCTGCACTGACTCGGCGACGATGCCGCAGACGCACGCAAGGTATAAGCGCCGGCTAAGTTTCATGGTGCAAAAAGGGAGCGTGGCAGTACCCCACTGCCTCGCCATCCCAACCCACCAGGAGTCACCATGAACAAGCTCATCACCGTCATTGCCGCCGCCAGCCTGGCCGCCCTCAGCTTCGGCGCCAGCGCCGCCTCCAGCGCCGCGCTGGCCAAGCAGGCCAAGGTGTCGATGACCCAGGCCCGCGCGATCGCGCTGAAGACCCAGCCGGGCAAGATCGTCAAGGAAGAGCTGGAGAAGGAGAGCGGCGGCAGCGGCCTGCGCTACTCGTTCGACATCAGCAACGGCAAGGTCACCCACGAAGTGGGCGTCGACGCCAAGACCGGCAAGGTGCTGGAAAACTCGATCGACAACGGCAACGACTGATCGTGCGGGGCGCCTCCGTCACCACCCCTGACGGAGGCGCTGCAGCGGCCAGCAGCGGGCATCGCTCCCTACCGCGATGCCCGCTGCCACGCACGGCCTGCGCAACGCAGGCGGACACGTCAACTCAGTCGTCCAGCGTCTTCAGCTCATTCACCAGCTGTCCGGCTGCGGCCTGGCCGTCGCCGTACAGCATCCGCGCATTGTCGGCATAGAACAGCGCGTTCTCGATGCCCGCAAAGCCGGTGCCCTTGCCGCGCTTGACCACGATCACGTGCTTGGCGTTGCTCACGTCCAGAATCGGCATGCCGTAGATCGGCGACGCCGGATCGGTCCTGGCCAGCGGATTGACCACATCGTTGGCGCCGATCACCAGCGCCACGTCGGTGGCCGGGAACTCCGGATTGATCTCGTCCATGTCGGCGATCAGGTCGTACGGCACGCCGGCCTCGGCCAACAGCACGTTCATGTGGCCGGGCATGCGGCCGGCCACCGGATGGATCGCGAACTTCACCTTCACGCCGCGCTTGATCAACAGCTGGGCGAACTCCCACACCTTGTGCTGCGCCTGCGCCACCGCCATGCCGTAGCCGGGCACGATCACCACGCGCTCGGCGTAGGCCATCATCACGGCGGCATCGGACGCGTCGATCGGCTTTTGCGCGCCGTCTATCGCCTGCGCTTCGCCAGCGGCCGCGCCGAAGCTGCCGAACAGCACGTTGCCGATCGAGCGGTTCATCGCCTTGGCCATCAGCTGGGTCAGCAGCGTGCCGGCCGCGCCGACCACGGTGCCGGCAATGAT
>JAJZGE010000106.1:0-283 GCA_021798675.1 Pseudomonadota bacterium
CGGCCGCAGCACCTTCACCACCACCGCGCGGCCGTCGTGCAGGCTGGCCGCATGCACCTGAGCGATCGAGGCGGAGGCCAGCGGCGTCTCGTCGAAGCTGGCGTAGAGCTGGCCGATCGGCGACTTCAGCTCGCGCTCGACGATCGCACGCGCCGCGCTGCCGGGGAACGGCGCCACCTGATCCTGCAGCAGCGACAGCTGGTCGGCGATGTCGGCCGGCACCAGGTCACGGCGCGTCGACAGCACCTGGCCGGCCTTGACGAAGATCGGCCCCAGCTCGGTC
>JAJZGE010000106.1:293-984 GCA_021798675.1 Pseudomonadota bacterium
GACGTCCACCCGCGGGCGCGGCAGCAGCGGCCGCAGCAGCTTCAGCGGGCGGAACAGGTGGGCGCCGTCGATCAGTTCGTCGAGCCGGTAGGCCAGCAGCACCGCAGCCACCCGCAGCAGGCGCGGCACCACCTTCAGCGGCGTCACGCGGCGTTGCCCTGCAGGCGCCGGGTGAGCCGCCCAAGTCGCGCTTCCAGCCGCTCGCTGCGCTCGCGCAGCTGGTCCACGCCGTCCAGGAATTCCTCGACCTCGCCCGGCGCCAGCACGATGCGTACCTCGTCGCGCAGCCAGTCGGCGCCGTCCTCGGTGAGGTGCGCGGCGCTCTCGCGCAGGTGGCCGAGGCCGCTGCGGATCGCACGGGCCAGCGGCACGCCGAGTACGTCGCCGAAACTGCGCGCGAAGGCCTCCTCGAAATCCGGCGCAAAGCGGCTGGCGAGTTTTTCCAGCCGGCGCGCCAGCTCGGCGTCGCCAGCGAGCTCGACCTTGCCCGGCGCGATACCGTCCTCGTCGCGGCGGAACAGCATCGCCAGCAGGCTGCCGGGCGTGGCGGCCACGCGCAGCTGGCTGCCCTCGGGTGCCGGCGTTTCGTCGGGTGGCCCCACCTGCAGGCGGCCGTCGGCTACCGTCACCGCCAGCGCGATCTCCGGTCCGCGCAGATGCAGCTGCACGCTGCGTCCATTCAGCGCGGCGA
>JAJZGE010000106.1:994-6516 GCA_021798675.1 Pseudomonadota bacterium
GCTGCTGCTGCGTGTCCGGATCGAGCGACAGCGTGTGGTTCAGCGCGGTTTCCAGCGCGCGGCCGGCCAGCTTGCGCAGCGGCGGTGGCAGCCAGGAGTTGGGGGCGACGGCGTTCATCCGGCGATTGTAGCCCGCCGGCGCCGGCCCATCATGCGTCAGCCGGCCGTGGCGCCGGCGAAGCCGAGCTGGCGCCAGGCCTCATAGACGGCTACCGCCACCGCGTTGGACAGATTCAGGCTGCGGCTGTCCGCACACATCGGCAGTCGCAGCCGCTGGCCGGCGGGGATCGTCTGCAGCACGTTGTCCGGTAGCCCCGCGGTTTCGCAACCGAACAGCAGGGCGTCGCCGTCGGCAAAGCGCGCCTCGACGTGGGCCATCCGGCCGCGGGTGGTGAAGGCGAACACGCGCGGGGTGCCGATGGCGGCGAGGCAGCCGGCCAGATCGTCGTGCAGTGCGATGCGCGCGTACTCGTGGTAATCCAGTCCGGCCCGGCGCAGGCGCGCGTCGTCGAGTTCGAAGCCGAGCGGCCGGATCAGATGCAGCGCCGCGCCGGTGTTCGCGCACAGGCGAATCACGTTGCCGGTGTTCGGCGGGATCTCGGGTCGGAACAGGATGACATGCAGCATCCGCCGATTATTGCGCGGCCGCGACGCCCGGCGCCAAGCGCATCCGCCTCAGCCGGCGCGACGCGGGCACAGCACACCATCGTGCGGCAGCGCGCTACGATGGCGGACGGGCCGGCAACGTCGCGGCCTGATTGACCCACCATCCCTTCAAGTTGAAGCTGCGGAGCCACCCATGCGCAAGACCCTGCTGTTGCTCGTCCCCGTGCTGCTGCTTGGCGCCTGCAGCTGGGGCATCACCCTCGATCCGGCCGCGCGCAACGTGCGCACGGCGTGGAATGGCGATGTCTCCGGCTGCCGCGATCTGGGCAAGGTCACCGTCTCGGTGATGGATCACGTCGGCCCGGTCGACCGCAACAACATCACCGTGCGCGACGAGCTGGAGGTCATGGCGCGCAACTCCGCCGCGCAGATGCACGCCGACACGGTCAAGCCGCTGGGCGATCCGGTGGACGGTTCGCAGGCGTGGGGCGCCTACGTCTGCGGCACCCACACGGTCACGCCGAACCGCGCGCCGGCTGCGGCCGGCTCTGCCCCCGGCAGCGCGCAGACCTTCCCGGTGCACGGCGGCTGAGCTTTCCGCCGATCGACCGAAGGCGAAAGGCGCATGCGGGCGCCTTTCGCCTGTCTGCGCCGGTCAGCCGCGCGTGAAAAACCACGCCGTCATCGCCAGCCCCACCGCCACCACGAACAGCCGCAGGCGCGCCGGTGCCACCCGCCGCGCCAGCACTGGGCCGATCCAGCCGCCGGCGATCGCCGCAAGCAGCATGATCAGCGCCTCGCGCCACCACACCGCGCGGGCGACGATGAAGATCGCTGCCGCGACCACGTTCATGCAGCCGGCGAGTACCGTCTTGACCCCGTTCATGGCGTGGATCTCGGTCATCCCGTACAGCCCCAGCATCGCCAGCATCAGGATGCCGATGCCGCCGCCGAAATAGCCGCCGTAGATGCCGATCAGTGCCTGCGCCGCCACCAGCGCCGGCACACCGATGCGTCCGTGCCGGCGCAGCAGGTCAGTCAGCGAACGGCCGAGCGCGAACACCAGCGTGCCGAACAGCAGCAGCCACGGCACGATCGCCACGAACAGCTGCTCCGGCGTCAGCAGCAGCAGGATCGAGCCCGCCGCGCCGCCGAGCAGGCTCACCAGCACAAAGGCGCTCATCGGCAACTGGCCACGCGCCGCGCCGATGTCGCCCCGATACGCCCACGCGCTGACGAAGGTGCCCGGCAGCAGCGCTACCGTGCTGGTGGCGTTGGCGATCACCGGCGGCACCCCGGCCAGCACCAGCGCCGGAAAGGTCAGAAAGCTGCCGCCGCCGGCTACCGCGTTGAGCGCGCCGGCGAGCAGGCTGGCAAGTACGAGCAGGGCCAGATGGCCGGGGCTGGGCAGGGGCATCGGGTCGGTCACGGGTAGCAGGAGTCGGGCCAGCTTACCCGGGGTGCGCGACGAACGGCGGCCACCGCGCTGCAGCGCACGCCGTGACTTGCGATGATGTGTGCTATTCGATACGCATGCTGCCGATGAATACGCTGATCTCCACCCCCGCGCGCCTGGCGCGGCGCATCCTCTCGCCGCGGCGCCAGCCGAAGGCGCAGGCGCTGCTGGACGCGCTGCCCGCGTTCGCGCTGCCGGCGCAGGCGATCGAGGTGCTGCCCGATCCGGCGGCGTTCCGCCAGGCGCTGCTGCAGCTGATCGCGCAGGCCACGCGGCGCATCGTGATCGTGACGCTGTACCTGCAGGACGACGAAGGCGGCCGCGAGGTGCTGGAGGCGCTGTACGCGGCGCGCGCGCGGCAGCCGGCGCTGGAAATTTCGGTATTCGTGGACTGGCATCGGGCGCAGCGCGGGCTGATCGGCAAGCACAAGAGCGAGGGCAACGCGGGCATGTACCGCGAGTACGCCGCGCGGCTGGGGCCGGGCGTGGCGATCTACGGCGTGCCAGTGCAGAACCGCGAGCTGTTCGGCGTGCTGCACCTCAAGGGCTTCGTGATCGACGATTGCGTGCTCTACAGCGGCGCCAGCCTCAACGACGTCTACCTGGCGCGGCACGGGCGCTATCGGCTGGATCGCTATCACCGGCTGCAGCATCGCGGCCTGGCCGATGCGATGGCTGCCCTGGTGCAGCGGCAGTTTGTCGAAAGCGACGCGGTGCGCCGGCTGGACCAGCCGCCGGTCCCGGTCACGCGCACGCTGCTGGGACCGATCCGTCAGTTCCGCCAGGCGCTGCAGGAAGCCCGCTACGACGTGCCGCACGAATCGGTGGGCCAGGCGCAGGTCGCGGTGACGCCGCTGCTCGGCTTCGGTCGCAGCGACAATGCGCTTAACGAGACCGTGCTCGCGCTGCTGCGCGGCGCCCGCCAGCGGGTGATCCTGCTGACCCCGTACTTCAACCTGCCCAAGCCGGTGCGTGCGGCGCTCGGCCAGCTGCTGCGGCGCGGCTGCAGCATCGACATCATGGTCGGTGACAAGACCGCGAACGATTTCTACATTCCGCCGGGGCAGCCGTTCAAGACCATCGGGCTGCTGCCGTACCTGTACGAAAACAACCTGCGCCGCTTTGCGCGGGCGCACCGGCGGCAGATCGCCAGCGGCCAGCTCAACCTGCACCTGTGGCGCGATGGCGACAACAGCTATCACCTGAAAGGCCTGTTCGTCGACGACGATGTGGTGCTGCTCACCGGCCACAACCTCAACCCGCGCGCGTGGGCGCTGGATCTGGAAAACGGTCTGCTGCTGCGCGATCCGGCGCGGCTGCTGCACGCGCGGCACCAGGCGGAATGGGCGGCGCTGCAGCGGCATGCCACGCGGCTGTCGGACTACCTCGCGCTGGAGAGCCCGCGGCACTATCCGGCGCAGGTGCGCAAGCAGCTGCGGCGGCTCAACCGCACCCGGCTGGACCGGCTGGTCAACCGGCTGCTGTGACGCTGGCCGCAGCGCCCCGCTGGGTCGACGCCAGGCGCTGCAGCCGCAGGGTCAGCCAGCGCTGCACGTCCGGCCATTCGCTGGCCACGATGCTGTAGCACACGGTGTTGCGCAGGCTGCCGTCGGGGCGGCGCTTGTGCGCGCGCAGCACGCCGTCGCGCTGTGCGCCGAGGCGTTCGATCGCGCGCTGCGAGTCGAGGTTGCGGTGGTCGGTGTGGAACTCCACCGCCACGCAGCCAAGCGTCTCGAACGCGTGGCGCAGCAGCAGCCGCTTGCAGGCGCTGTTGAGATGGCTTTTCTGCCAGCGCTTCGCGTACCAGGTATAGCCGATCGCCAGCCGCGGCAGCTCCGGCACATAGTCGTAGTAGCGGGTGGTGCCGACGATCGCGCCGCTGGTTTTCTCGCGCACCGCGAACGGCAGCATCAGCCCGGCGGCGCGGCCCTGCAGCGCCTGCTCGACGTACCCGCGGGCCTGGCCCGGTGCCGGCGCGCTGGTGAACCACAGCTGCCACAGCTCGCCGTCCGCGGCGGCTGCCTCCAGCGCCGGCGCGTGTTCCAGCTGCAGCGGTTCCAGCAGCACGTGCTCGTCCTGCAGGTGGATCGGTTCGAGTGGCTGCATGGCGGGCTCCGGCAGGCGCGTGGCAGGGGTGCGGCCCCCGGGTTCAGGCGTCGAGATCGGGAATCAGCTTGCTTTCGAGCCGGGCGATGTTGTCCTTCAGCCGCAGCTTGCGTTTTTTCAGGCGGGTCAGCTGCAGCTCGTCGCGGCTGATGCCGGAGGCCAGCTGGATGATCGCCGCATCCAGATCGCGGTGCTCCGTGCGCAACTCGGCCAGCCGATGGACGATCTTGGAGTGATCCTGGAGCTGCATGGCGGCGACGGCAAGGACGGCGGGAAGGATCACGCTAGTCTAGGAGCATGAGCGGCAGAAAGCTGCCGGTTACAATGGGTGTCCACCCCCGACGACCGACCGTCATGTCCGCCCCATCCGAGACACCCCGCACGCCTGCCGCCGAGGCCGACCGGCTGGCCCGCCGCCTGCGCCAGCAGGTGGGCCAGGCGGTCGTGGATTTCGGCATGCTCGAGGACGGCGACCGGGTGATGGTGTGTCTGTCCGGCGGCAAGGATTCCTACACCCTGCTGGACCTGCTGCTGCAGCTGCAGGCGAAGGCGCCGGTGCGCTTCGAGCTGATCGCGGTGAACCTCGACCAGAAGCAGCCGGACTTTCCCGAACACGTGCTGCCCGGTTACCTGCGCGCGCGCGGCGTGCCGTTCCATATCATCGAACAGGACACCTACAGCACGGTGACGCGGCTGGTCCCGGCCGGCAAGACCCTGTGCAGCCTGTGCTCGCGCCTGCGCCGCGGCGCGCTGTACACCTGGGCAGCGGCCAACGGCATCAGCAAGATCGCGCTGGGCCATCATCGCGACGACATCCTTGCCACGTTTTTCCTGAACCTGTTTTACCAGGCGCAGCTGAAGGCGATGCCGCCCAAGCTGCGCTCGGACGAT
The DNA here is from genome assembly GCA_021798675.1 of Pseudomonadota bacterium. Next base: position 6,054 of record JAJZGE010000106.1, read on the forward strand.
GGCCGCCACGTGGTGATCCGGCCGCTGGCCTACTGCAGCGAGGCCGACATCGCGGAGTACGCGGCGCAGCAGCAGTTTCCGATCATCCCGTGCAACCTGTGCGGCTCGCAGGACAACCTGCAGCGTCAGGCGGTGCGGCGCCTGCTGGCCGAATGGGAGCAAGCGCAGCCCGGACGCTGCGAGAACATTTTCCGCGCGCTGGCGCATGTGTCACCCTCGCACCTGGCCGATCGCCAGCTGTTCGATTTCGCCGCCCTTGCGGCGCACGCGGCGCCGACCTGACCCTGCGGTATCTTTCCTTCCACCTGCTTCGAGTATCTGACGTGTCCTTCTTTGCATCCGTTGAAATGGCCCCGGGCGATCCGATCCTGGGCCTGACCGAGACCTACCTGGCCGACAGCCGGCCGGGCAAGATCAACCTGGGCGTGGGAATCTACGTCGACGAGCAGGGACGGATCCCGCT
>JAJZGE010000107.1 GCA_021798675.1 Pseudomonadota bacterium
GAGGCCCCGCCCGCGATCGTGGCGATGCTGAAGAAGGCCTCGGCCAGCGCCCGCTACGACGTGCTGCTGGTCACCCGCGGCGGCGGCTCGCTGGAAGACCTGTGGGCGTTCAATGACGAAGCCGTGGCGCGTGCCATCCACGCCTGTGCGGTGCCGGTGGTGAGCGCGGTGGGCCACGAGGTGGACTTCAGCATTGCCGATTTCGTGGCCGACCTGCGTGCGCCCACGCCCTCGGCCGCTGCCGAGTTGCTGGTGCCCGACGCGCAGGCCACGCTGCGCCACCTGCGCCAGTTGCGGCAACGCCTGGCGTTGCTCGAGCAACGCCGCCTGCAGTCGCTCGGCCAGCGCGTCGACCACCTGTTCGCGCGCCTGCAAGCGCAACGTCCGCAGGCCAGGCTGGCACGCGACCGCGAACGCCTCGCCCACCTGCATCACCGCCTGCTCGCCGTGCTGCGCGAACGCCAGCAGGGCGAACGCAACCGGCTGGAACGACTGCATGCACGCCTGCTGGCGCGCCACCCGCAGCAGCGGCTGCCGCTGCTGCGGCGGCAACTGGCCGAACAGTCGCAACGCCTGCGGCACGCCATCGCGCGCCAACTGGAGCGCGAACGCCATGCGCTGGAGCAGACAGCGCGCACCCTGCAGGCGGTCAGCCCGCTCGCCACGCTGGAGCGCGGCTACGCGATCCTGCTCGACGCGAACGGCAACGTGGTGCGCTCCACCTCGGGCGTCGAGCCCGGCGCCGGCCTGCAGGCACGACTGGCCGACGGATCATTGGCCCTGCGGGTGGAATGAACCGCGCGAAAGGGCGAGCCGGCCACGACGTACCGCCAGGGGGCCGCGGCTGTCCGCTCAGGCCAGTCGCCTGAAAAAGAACCAGGCCAGCGAACCGGTCAGCACCGCCGGCAACAGGTTGGCGATCGACGGCGGCAGGCCGGCGACCACGCCGAAGCTCACCACCACCTGCTGCCCGAAATACCAGGCCAGCGCCAGCACGATGCCGATGAAGATGCGCTTGCCGGCACCGCCGGAGCGCAGTGATCCGAACGCAAACGGCATCGCACTCAGCATCAGCACCAGGACATTCAGCGGATAGAACACGCGCCCCCAGAACGGCGAGGCGTAGGCCACGGTGCTCTCGTGGTTGCGCTGGAGGTAGCGGATATTGCGCAACTGGTCGCGCATGGACAGGTACTGGGGCTGGATCATCGACATTTCGAGCACGTGCGAATCGAGCCGCAACGGCCAGCTCACGCTGGCGCTGGTCGAACTGTGCACACCGCTGTCCGTGAGCACGCTGCTGCGCACGTTGTCGAGCACCCATTGCCCGCCGACATGCTCCGCCGTCTGAGCGTGGTCGAAACGACGCAACTGGCCATCCGGCGTCAATGTGAACACGCGGACGTCGAGCAGTTGCAGCTGCACCCGGCCGTCGATGGTGCGCAGGATGCTGTGCGCGGCGTTGATGACGCGGTCGCCGTCACGCGCCCACAGCCCGCTCTGGCTGGTTTCCATCGTTCCCGAGCGCAGGCGCACCTGCATCGCCTGGTCAACCTGGTCGCCCCAGGGCCCGATGGTTTCGCCCATGATGACCACGCCCACCACCAGCACGGCGACCACCCCGAGCGCCGAGGTGGCGATGCGCAAGCGCGACATTCCGGCGGCACGCAATGCGGTCAGCTCGCCCGTGGCCGCCAGGCCGCCCAGGCCCAGCAAGCCACCGATCAGGGCCGCGGCGCTGTACATTTCGTACATCCGCCGCGGAATGGTGACGATCACATAGAACGCCGCGTTGGTCACGGTGAAACCGTTGTGGCCGACGAAGCGGAGCTGACGCAGAAACTGCAGCACGGCGTTGAGCCCCACCAGCGTGAACCACGCCACCAGGACCCAGCCGATCACGGTCACGCCGACCAGCACGTCGACGCGCTTGATTCCCAGACGCCACATCAGCTACGCACCTCTGGCTGCGGCACGCAGGCCGACGCGGCCGCCGGTGCATTCCGCCGCCTGAGCAGGACCACGTTGGACCTCCGCCAGCTACCGAGCCGGGCGGAGCTGACCCCTGGGAAACGCGCCGACAATGCCGTCAGGTCCGAGGTCAGCGCCTCGCTCGACGCATCGTCGACGACCAGCAACAGCGAGGGATGGCGCGCGGACAGGCGGCAGACCTCCTGCGCCAGCCGTGCCCCCTGCGGCGACCAGGACAACGCGTAGATCGGCTTGTCCAGATACAGGCGCATGCCCCACGGAGTGTGCTCCTCCATCGACACGCTGGAGTCCGTGGCTTCGACGAAGGCGACCGCCGAATAATCCGCGTTGCCGGTCAATGCCGACAGCTGCCGCGCGAAAACCCGATCGTCCGAAAGAGGATGCGCGTGCAGCGCAACGCCACCCTTGAATGCCAGCAACGCCGCCACCCACAGCCCGAGAGCCACGCGCTGGCGCCAGGAGGCGAGATCGAGCCGCGAGCGCAGGGCCAGCGCGACCATCAGCGACACCGGAATGAAAAGCGGCAGCGCATACACGGGCAGCCTGGAGCGCGCAATGCAGAACACGAACAGCGGCAACGCCAGCCATAGCCCGAGGAACAGCGGCAAGGACGGTTCGCGCCACCAGCCGCGCCAACTCGCCGGCAACACCGCCGCCTTCAGCTCGGGCAACACCGCCGGCCACCAGGGCAGCGTACCGAGGACGAACACCGGTCCGTAGGCCACCAGCCAGCCGTACCACTGCGGATTGCGCCCCTGCACCGAAGTGAAGACCCGATCGAAGACCTCGTACTTCATGAAGTAGTCGAACAACCCCGGCGTGCGCAGGATCACGACGGCATACCAGGCAAATCCGAGCACGCCAAACAGCAGCATGCCCGACCAGGGGAAATAGCCGCGCAACGCCTTCATGCCATCGCGCCTGGCGATGAACACGACGATCGCCAGCAACGGCAGCAGGCCGGGCGGCCCCTTGGTGAGGAAGGCCAACCCGAACCCCAGCCACATCACATGCAGGGCGAAACCTCGCCGTTCGCCGGCGGCGCCAAAGCCGGCGCGCAGGAACCCCCACATGGCCAGCGCCTCGCACAAGGCAAGCAGGTCATCGGTGCTCACCACGTTGGCGGCGATGAACGGCGCCAGGCTGCAGCCGTAGATCAGGCCCGGCAACCAGGGCCTCTCCGGCACCAGCACGCGGCCCATCCCGCACAGCAGCAGTGCGGTAAGCACGAAAGCCAGCGCGGAGGGAGTGCGCACCGCCCACGTGGTCTTTCCCATCACGCGCACGCTCGCAGCGATCGCCCAGAGCACCAGCGGCGGTTTGCTGAAGTTCAGGTGATCGGCGTTGTATGCCGGCACAAGGTAATTGCCCGAATCCACCATCTGCAGCGCGTTGTCGACGTATCGCCCCTCGTCCGTGTTCCAGAGCCCGCGCGTTCCCTGGAACGCAAAGCCGAGCACCAGCAGCAACACGCCCAGCCAGAGGCAGGCGCGCAACCCGCGATGTGCAGGGAGCCACCGGGATGCCTGGCCGTGCTGTTGATCCGTCCGATCGTTGCTGGGCTCGCCGCTGCGCTTCGTCATCCAGGCATGGGTATGTAATCCGGGGTGTTCTGTCGGCATCGAACGGGGCTCAGGGGCTAGGCGGTATCGATTCGTCTGACCACATCCATGCCATTCGGGCGAGCGACGGATACGACGGCGGAGTGCGCACCATAAGGCAGCCCCTTGGCGCCAGCAACAGGGCTCGCTGCTCATCGCGTCTGTCCGGCGAAAAACCGGTCGGTGAGCCGGCCTTGGATAACGGAGCTCCGGGAGCCCACTGGCCGGCAGCACGCAGCGTACCGCTGCGTTGCCGACGGAGAACCTGCGCGGCATGCGGATCATGCATGCTCGCCGCTCACACCCACTGAACGTGCGATCACGCATCCTGCCGTCCCCCCACGGAGGTCGTGCATGAAAGCTGCATTGTTGTTCGTGAAGGCGCTGGAGGCGGAAGGCGTGCGCTGCATCTTCGGCGTGCCGGGCGAGGAAAACCTCGATCTGGTCGAAGCGTTGCGCGAGTCCTCGATCCGGCTGATCGTCACCCGCCACGAGCAGGCCGCCGGCTTCATGGCGGCCACCTGGGGACGGCTCACCGGCGAGGCCGGCGTGGCGCTGTCCACGCTGGGTCCGGGTGCGACCAACCTGGTCACCGCGGCGGCCTACGCCCAGCTCGGCGCGATGCCGATGCTGATGATCACCGGGCAGAAGCCCATCCGCCTGCACAAACAGGGCCTGTTCCAGCTGGTGGACGTGGTGGACATGATGCAGCCGCTCACCAAATACACGCGCCAAGTGGTATCCGCCGCGACGATCCCGGCACGGATACGCGAGGCGTTCCGCCGCGCCGAGGAGGAGCGCCCCGGCGCCGCGCACCTGGAGCTGCCCGAGGACATCGCACGCGACGACGTGGAGGACGCGATCCTGCTGCCCACCGAGTACGCGCGCCGCCCCTCGCCCGACGACGCCGCGCTGGTGCAGGCCGGCGAGGCGATCATCCAGGCCAAGCATCCGATCCTGATGATAGGCGCGGCGGCGAACCGACAGCGCACCGCGGTGGCGCTGCGCGCCTTCATCGACAAGCTGGGCATCCCGTTCTTCACCACGCAGATGGGCAAGGGCGTGGTGGACGAGGACCACCCGCTGTGGCTGGGCAACGCCGCGCTGTCCGACGGCGACTTCGTGCACCGCGCGATCGACGCCGCCGACGTGATCGTCAACGCCGGCCACGACGTGGTGGAGAAACCGCCGTTCTTCATGCACAAAGGGCGGCGCACGGTGATCCACATCAACTTCTCCACCGCCGAGGTGGACGCGGTGTACTTCCCGCAGATCGAGGTGGTGGGCGACATCGCGCACACCATCGAGCGGCTCACCGACGCGCTGCAGAAGCAGCCGCACTGGGATTTCGGCTACTTCGACAAGGTGCGCAAGGCGTTCCATGCCCAGCTGAAGGAGCACGCCGACGATGCGCGCTTCCCCATGCACCCGGTGCGCGTGGTAGCCGACACCCGCACCTGCATGCCGGACGACGGTGTGCTGTGCCTGGACAACGGCATGTACAAGCTGTGGTACGCACGCTACTACCGCGCCCGCCAGCCGAACACCATCCTGCTGGACAACGCCCTGGCGACCATGGGTGCCGGCTTGCCCTCGGCGATGGCGGCCAAGCTGGTGCACCCGGGCCGCAAGGTGCTGGCGATCTGCGGCGACGGCGGCTTCATGATGAATGCGCAGGAGCTGGAGACCGCGGTGCGGCTGAAGCTCGACCTGGTGATCCTGCTGCTGCGCGACGACGCCTTCGGCATGATCCGCTGGAAGCAGGCGGACATGGGCTTCGCCGACTACGGCATGCAGTTCGGCAACCCCGACTTCGTGATGTTCGCCGAAGCGCATGGCGCGCACGGCCACCGCCCGGCCGATGCCGAAGCCTTCCTGCCCACGCTGCGCGCGGCGCTCGATGCCGGCGGCGTGCACCTGATCGACCTGGCCATCGACTATTCCGACAACCATCGCATTCTCGACGAACAAATCCGCCAGCTCGGCGCGGCGGTCTGATCCGGAGCAACCCATGCTAGCCAAGACCTACCCCTACTATCTCGCCAACCAGCCGCAGACCTCGAAGTCCATGTTGGAGGTCTTCGACAAGTACAGCGGCAAGCTGGCCACCCGCGTGGCCATGCCCGACGCCAAGGCCACCGAGAAGGCCATCGCCGCCGCGGTGAAGGCGGCGAAACCGATGCGCGAGTTCAAGCCATGGGCGCGGCAGGCAGTGCTGCAGCACTGCGTGGACCGCTTCAGTGCACGTCGCGACGAACTGGCCGAAGCGCTGTGCATCGAGGCAGGCAAGCCGATCAAGGATGCAGCGGGCGAAGTGACGCGACTGATCGAAACCTTCCGCATCGCAGCCGAGGAAGCCGTGCGCATCAACGGCGAGACCCTGAACCTGCAGCTGGCCGCACGCCTGGATGGCTACCACGGCTACACCAAGCGCGTGCCACTGGGCCCGGTGTCCTTCATCACCCCGTTCAACTTCCCGCTGAACCTGGTGGCGCACAAGGTGGCGCCGGCGATCGCGGCAGGCTGCCCGTTCGTGCTGAAGCCCTCGGAGAAGACGCCGATCGGCGCGCTGATCATCGGCGAGGTGCTGGCCGAGACCGACCTGCCGAAGGGCGCGTTCTCGATCCTGCCGCTGGACGGCAAGCACGCTTCGCCGCTGGTGGAAGACGAACGTTTGAAGCTGCTCTCCTTCACCGGTGGCCAGATCGGCTGGGACCTCAAGGCCCGCGCTGGCCACAAGAAGGTCACGCTGGAGCTGGGCGGCAACGCCGCCTGCATCATCGACGCCGACCAGGGGCCGAAGCTGGCCAAGGTGGTGGAGCGGCTGATCTTCGGCGCGTTCTACCAGTCCGGCCAGAGCTGCATCGGCGTGCAACGCATCTACGCCCACGCCGACGTCTACGAGGCGCTGAAACGGAAGC
>JAJZGE010000108.1 GCA_021798675.1 Pseudomonadota bacterium
ACAACTGGTAGCCGGCCAGACGGCTGTATACCGGCACCTGCACAAACGCGTAAAGCTGCAGGTTTCTGGTCAGGCGGGCACTGACGCCGGGGCTCAGGTAAGCCACTGTGCCGGCGCTGTCCGCTGGCGTGGCCAGTGCGCCCCGATCGGCACTCCTCTGCTGCAGGTTGAGCTGCAGCTGCGGTACCCAGTTGGCGTGGGCCTCGTAGCGCACGCCGAAGCTCAGGCTGGCCAGGTTGCCGGGCCGATAATCGGCACCGGCCGCGTTGAGCTTCTCGGCCACGGCGGACTGGAACTGGCCATTGATGAAAGCATCGAAATCCTGGCTGATCGGCTGATAGTAGTAGGCGCCGACGATCAGGTCGGTGCTGCCGGTACCCGCCTGCAGGCTGGTATCCAGTGCCGCGCCGGTGCCCGGGCCATTACTGAAGCGCACCGGCGCGCCAACGAAGGCGCCATTCGCGGTTTGTCCACCATAGTTGCCGGTGGGCAGCTTGACGCCGAACTGCACGCCGAGGTTGTGCGTGGGCAGAAAACCCTGATAGCTGCCGAGCAGCTTGATGTCGCCCAGACCCGAGACATTGGCATGGCTGAGCTGGTCGGGCGCACTTTCAGCAGGCGTGTACGGCTGCATCTGGCCACCATAGGTGGAGTGGTCGCGCTTCACGTAAGGCACCAGCAGGCTGACGCCCCAGTCGGCATTGAAGCGATAAGCCGCCGTGAGATTCACGTACTGATTGGTGGTGCCGTGCTCGATCTCGCCACCGCCCAGCGACGGGTTGGAGGGCTGATTGACCACCTGCTCCGGGCTGGCCGTGCCACCACCGCTGCGCAGCTGGTTCTGGTCGAGATAGGTGTAATCCAGGTTGATGCGCCAGCCCGCCTGCGCCGAGTAACCGGTAGCAGCATCGGTACTGAGCGAGCAACCGCAGGTGGCACAGGCCTGTGCGGTGATCGGCAGGACGAACAGCAACAAGGCCAGCGGCAGTGCCGTGACGGCTTTGGAACGATGCGAAAAAGTCATGGGGAAAATCCTGGACAAGGATGCAGCCGCCGTGCGGCGCAAACGGCCAACGTCAACGCCGCACAGCCCAGACCACCTTCGCGATGGCGGCAAGGAGCGGGATGAGGCGTGGAATTCGACAGGCGTGTGACGCCGCTGATGCGCAGCGAGAGAAGCAACGCACGCGCTGCAGGTGTTGCAGGGCGTGCGTCAGACACTCGCGTCGTCAGATCAGCGACGGTGGCCCGCGGGGTGCCGCGCTCAGCAGTTGCGGGGGCGGACCGGCGGGCACCGTGGCGGCCAGCAGCGTCTGTGCCGGCAATGCCAGTGGTGGCGGGGTCAGCAGTGCATTGCCTGCCACCATCGGGCTGTGACAAAACAGGCTGCAGTAGCCGCACTTGTCGAGCGTGGACGAGGGGGCTGGCGATGTGGGCGGATGGTGTTCGCTGAACCCGTGTGCGCTGAGCTCTCCGCCAGCAGCCATGGCGCCCATGCTTTGCATGGGCATGGGCATGCTGCGCGAGAGAACCGGCATGACAACCACGAGCCACATGGCGACAAGCGCCAGCCATGCAACAAGCCTGGAGTCTGATGCCTTGCGAAAAATCGCCATACCCCATTCTCCCGCTTAGCCGCGGCAGCGGCAACGCGGCAGATCGCCGCTGAATGCGTGTGTCAACGCAACCTCACCACCTCAGCATGAGCTTGCCGATGTGCGCGCTGCTCTCCATCAGCGCATGCGCACGCGCCGCTTCGGCGGCGGGAAACACCTGGTGGATCAGCGGCCGCACCCGGCCGCTTTCCAGCAGCGGCCAGACATGCGCGTGCAGCTGGCGGGCGAGGGCGCCCTTGAACGCCAGCGGGCGCGCGCGCAGGGTCGAGCCGGTGAGGGTGAGCCGCCGCCGCATCAGGGTGGCGGCGTCGATCTCGGCGCGGCTGCCGCCGAGGGTGGCGATGAACACCAGCCGGCCGCCTTCGGCCAGCGCCTCGATCTCGCGCGGGATGTACTCGCCGGCCACCATGTCGAGAATCACGTCGACGCCGCGGCCATCGGTGGCGCGCTTCACCACCTCGACGAAATCCTGCGTGCGGTAGTTGATCGCGGTGGCGCCGAGCTTTTCGCAGGCCGCGCATTTGGCGGCATCGCCGGCGGTGGCGAACACCCGCTGGCCGAGCGCGTGCGCCAGCTGGATCGCAGTGACGCCGATGCCGCTGGAGCCGCCCTGCACCAGCAGCGATTCGTGCGCGCCGCCTTCGCCGCGGCCGAGCTGGCCGCGCTCGAACACGTTGCTCCATACGGTGAAGTAATTTTCCGGCAGCGCCGCCGCCTCGATCATCGAGAAGCCGGTCGGCAGCGGCAGGCATTGCGGCAGCGGCGCCACGGCGTACTCGGCGTAGCCGCCACCGGCGAGCAGCGCGCACACGGCATCACCGCGCTTCAGGCCGAACGGATTGTCGCCGGACAGATCGCCGTCGATCAGCTCGCCGGCCACTTCCAGCCCGGGCAGATCCGATGCACCCGGTGGTGGCGCGTAGTTGCCCATGCGCTGGAACACATCCGGCCGGTTGATCCCGGCAGCTGCCACCTTGATCAGCACTTCGCCCGGCCCGGGCCGTGGTCGCTCGCGGCTGGTCAACTGCAGCACCTCGGGGCCGCCCGGGTGGGTGATTTCGATCGCTTGCATGGTGGGCATGGCTGGGCTCCGCAGGGCGAATAACCCTGACAAGCTGGTGACGGCATGCAGCGACATCAAGCGCACGGGCCCGCGTTGCCGGCAATACGGGCCTCGTCGGTCTACCAGTCGGTGGGCCGGTAATCCTTCAGGAACTGTCCCCACACGTGCTGGCCAGTGTTGATGCCGCTGACGATCGGATCGACGATGCGCGCGGCACCGTCGACGATGTCCAGCGGCGGATGGAAGCGTTCTTCCACGACCTTCTTCGCCGCAAGGCCGGCGGGGTCCTCGTCGGTCACCCAGCCGGTGTCGACGCTGTTCATGTGAATGCCGTCGTTGTGGTAATCGGTAGCGGCGGTGCGCGTCATCATGTTCAGCGCGGCCTTGGCCATGTTGGTGTGCGGGTGTCGCGTGGTCTTGAAGCTGCGGTAGAACTGGCCCTCCATCGCGGACACGTTGACGATGTGCTTGTCGCGCTCGGGCGTGCGCAGCATCAGCGGCTTCAGTCGCGCATTGAGGATGAATGGCGCGATCGCGTTGACCAGTTGCACTTCCAGCAATTCCACCGAAGGCACCTCGGCCATCAGCAGCCGCCACGAATTGCGCTCGCGCAGATCGATCTGCTGCAGATCCTGATCGAGCCTGCCCTCGGGGAACAGATGGCTCTGCGCCAGCAGTTCCTCCGGCAGCAGCGGCAGCTGCGAAAGTTCGGCGGCGCGGGTGAGGCCGGGGAGGTTCATGCCCAGGCCAGTCACGGCCACGGCGTCCGTTCCGGGCAGGATGTGCGCGCTGCGCAGCCCCTCGTAATGACCGACCAGGGCGCGCACGTGCGCCGGCATGTCGTGCAGGGCGGTGGTCTCGCCGGCCATCATGTGCGCGTAGAAATCCGGCGGTCGACGCACTGTCTGGCAGGCGTTGTTGATGATGAAGTCCAGCCGCGGCCGCGTCGCCAGCAGCTCGTGGCAGAACGCTTCCACGCTGGGCGTGTGGCGCAGGTCCAGCCCGTACACCTGCAACCGGTGGCCCCACTCGCCGAAGTCGGGCTCCCCCGCGTAGCGTGCCGCCGAGTCGCGCGGGAAGCGCGTGGTGACGATCAGCTCGGCGCCCGCGCGCAGCAGTTTCAGGCCGGCCTGGTAGCCGATCTTCACCCGCCCGCCGGTCAGCAGCGCCACCCGCCCGCGCAGATCCGCCAGCTCGGTGCGCTTGGCGTAGTTGAACGCGGCGCACGCCGGGCACAGCTGGTCGTAGAAGAAATGGATGGCCGAATATTTCTGCTTGCACACATAGCAGTGCTTCGGCTCGATCGACCCACGCGCTTGCGCGGCAGCTGCGCCACCATCGGCATCCGGCGGAACATCGTGCGGTTCGAACCCCTCGGGCGCAAACACGTTCGGCGTGGTGAACACCGGCCTGCGGCGCAGCGCGCGGATGCCGGTCTGGTTCAGCACGCTGTCCTCGACGCGGATCTTCGCCGCGTGGCGCGCCTTCTCGGCAGCCTTCAGCTTGAGGCGACGCGCTGCCGGATCGGGATGGTAAACCTGCGCCACCGCCTGGTGCAGGCGTGCGCGATCCGCGGCGGGCAGGCCATCGAGCAGCTGCCGATCGGCCGCCAGTGATTCCAGCAGCGCCGTGGCGGCGCGCAGGCGCTCGGGCAGGTCGTGCTCCGCCTCGTACGCAGGGGTTGGGTGGGGTATCGGGATCGTCAAGAGGATGGTTCGCAGGTCAGCAGGTCGGGCCACCAGGGAGGCCACGCGGGCAAGGCGCGCTCCGATCGGGCGCAAAGGCAGGCGTATTTTGCCTGTTTTCAGGTCCGCGCCGGGCTACCCTGCGCAACAGCCGCCGAAAAGCATCGCCATGTTTCGTCGTCCGCGCGCTCACGCGCCGTCACTGCGCACCTGTGCGTGGCTGATCAGGGCGAAAATCAGGCTGCCGCCCACGATGTTGCCGGCCAGCGTGGGCAACGCGAAACGCAGCGCGTAATCCGCCAGGCTGAGGTCGCCGGAAAACACCAGGTAAAGCGTCTCCAGCGAACCGACGATGATGTGGGTGAAGCCGCCCAGGGCAATCAGATAGGTCGTCAGCACGATGACCAGGATTCTGGATTGGTCGGCCGCTGGCAGCAGCCACACCATGGTCGCCACGAGCCAGCCGGCCAGGATGCCCTTGCTGAACATCTGCCACGGCGAGTTGAGCATCAGTTCGCGCCCGAATTGCACAAACGCCGCCTGGGTCGGGCCATCGAACTGCTGCATATGCAGGATCCCCCACGCGAACACGGCCACCCCGACCAGGTTGCCCGCCAGCACAATCGCCCACATGCGCAGCAGGGCCATGAATCTGCCCAGACCCGGATCGGTCATCAGCGGCAGCACCGCGGTCATGGTGTTTTCGGTGAACAGCTGCTGCCGCGCCAGGATCACCACGATGAAGCCGAACGGATAGCCCAGACTCTCGATCAGGTAGCGCGCTGGTCCTTCGGGCATGTAGCGATGCAGCAGGCCACGCGCCAGCAGCGAGAAACCCATCGACAGCCCGGCGGCCAGCGCGGACAGCCCGAGCGCAACGGCTCCGCGACTCAGCTCCTGTTCGCCCTCGCGGCGGATGATCTCGTGCAGCACGGCAGCACGGCAGCGCGCGGGGGCCGCTTCTCCTCGACCTCGCCTTCCTCCGGGCCGGACAGCGAAAAACCATCCTCCGCATCCGGCTGACGCGTGTCGGGATGCGTCGCGACAGGCGCTGCATGAGGAAACGTCTGCATGGCGCAGGCTCCGGATGAGGATGTCCAGCTTCACGTGGAAGGTCGATGCTGAGCCGGCGGGTGTGTGGACGGCGTGCAGTGCGACCCGCCACAACCGTATGAAAACCGGCGGGCGAGTGTGAGGGATTGCGCTGTCATCGGCAGAGGCAAACGAGAGCGGCGCCGCATCGCTGCGGCGCCGCTCTCACTTCCGGCCGGAAGCCTCGATTGCGGGATGGCTGACACCGGCGGGATCAGCCGGCATCACGCGGCCCGGATCAGAGCGCTTCGAACACGCCTGCCGCACCCATGCCGGTGCCGATGCACATGGTGACCATGCCGTACCTTTGCTTGCGCCGGCGCATGCCGTGCACCAGCGTGGCGATGCGGATGGCGCCGGTGGCGCCGAGCGGGTGGCCCAGGGCGATGGCGCCGCCGAGCGGGTTGACCTTGGCGGGGTCGAGCTTGAGGTCACCCATCACGGCCAGTGCCTGCGCGGCGAACGCTTCGTTGAGTTCGATCCAGTCCAGCTGATCCTGGTTCAGTCCGCACTGCTTCAGTACTTTCGGGATCGCCTCCTTCGGGCCGATGCCCATCACCTCGGGCTTGACGCCGGCCACCGAAAAGCCGACGAAGCGTGCCAGCGGCGTGAGGTTGTAGTCCTTGATCGCCTTCTCGCTGGCCAGCATCACCGCACCGGCGCCATCGGACATCTGCGAGGAGTTGCCGGCGGTGACGCTGCCGCCGAATTGCGGGTTGCGGAAAACGGTTTTCAGCTTGGCCAGCACCTCCAGCGTGGTGCCCGCGCGCGGGCCTTCATCGGTGTCGATGCGGCGGCTGTCGGTGACGATGCCGCGGGTGGCGAGGTTCGGGTAATGGTCGTCCAGCGCGAGCGGGCTGATCTCGTCGGTGAATTCGCCGGCAGCCTGGGCGGCGAGGGCGCGGCGGTGGCTTTCCACCGCGAAGGCATCCTGCTGCTCGCGGCTGACCTTCCACTGCTTGGCCACGTTCTCGGCGGTGATGCCCATGCCGTAGGCGATGCCGATGTTCTCGTCGCTGAAGATCGCGGGGTTCATGGCGATCTTGTGGCCCATCA
>JAJZGE010000109.1 GCA_021798675.1 Pseudomonadota bacterium
ACCAGGGCCACCGCATCGCCGCGGATCTCACCGTGTTGACCCGGCTCGACGGCAAGGTGGTGGCCAGCCTCGACGCAAGCGGGCGAACGGTGCCAGCAGGCGATTGGTCGGGACTGGTGGCCGGGGCCGACGCCAGCGCTTCCGGCACTTCCGTCGCGGTGATCGGCGGCCGGCCATACCAGTTGGTGATCGTGCCGGTGCGGGCTCCCACGCCGATCGCCTGGGTCGGCATGGGCTTCGCGCTGGACGACAAGCTGGCCATCACGCTGAAGGAACTCACCGGCCTGGAAGTCAGCTTCGTCGCCCACGACCAGCACGGACAACGCTGGATCGCAAGCACCCTGCCCCATGACGGCGGCAACGTGCTGGACGCGTTGTTCGGTGCGGCGCACGCGGGCGGATCGTCGCCGGGATTGCTTGCACTGGGCGAGCAGCACTACTTCACCCGCTGGCAGCCGCTGGTCAGCCGCGGCGGCATGGCCGGCGCGCTGCTTCAGTACTCGCGCGACCGCGCGCTTTCCACCTACCGCACGTTGGGGCACGAGCTGATGCTGATCGCGCTGGCCTCGCTGCTCGCTTCGCTGGGCGGCGTGCTCTGGCTATCGCGCAATGTCACCCGACCGGTATCGCAACTGGCCGACGCGGCCCGCCGTATCGGCCATGGCGATTACCTCGGTCCGGTGCCGGTCGCACAAAACGACGAACTGGGCCAGTTGGCCGAGGCCTTCAACACCATGCAGCGTGGCATCGCCCGGCGCGAGCAGCAGATTGCCTACGCCGCCTTCCACGACAACCTGACCTCCCTGCCGAACCGCGCACGCATGCAGCAACTGCTGACCGAGGCGCTGAACCATGCAGGCAAGGACGGCCGCCTGCTCGGCGTGCTGGTGCTCGACCTGAATCGTTTCAAGGAGATCAACGACTCGATGGGCCACGCCATCGGCGACCTGGTGCTGGTGGAGGTGGCTCGGCGCCTGCGGGACGGCCTGAGTGAAGGTGATGCGCTGGCCCGTTTCGGCGGTGACGAATTCGTCGTGCTGATCGGCGCCGCTGATCGCACGCTTCTCGACCAGCGCGCAGAGCACCTGCTGGCTGATATCTCGCGTCCCGTTCAAGCCGGTTCGGTGGAACTTTTCCTTGAGGCCAGCGCCGGCATGGCGGTGTTTCCGGAACACGGCGAGGAAGTGGACGAACTGCTGCGCCGGGCCGACATCGCCATGTACGACGCCAAGGAGGCACGGCAGCGGTTGCAGGCGTACCGCAGCGGACGCGATGCCGAGCATCTGCACCGGCTGTCGCTGGTCAACGACCTGCGGCACGCCGTACCCAATGGCGAACTCGCGCTTTTCTACCAACCGAAACTGCAGCTGGAAAACCGGCAGGTCGCGCAGGTCGAAGCGCTGCTGCGCTGGCAGCATCCGCGCCACGGTCGGGTGCCGCCGGACGAATTCATCACACTGGCCGAGCACTCGGGCTTGATCCGGCCGCTCACCGAATGGGTTCTGCACGAGGCGATCCGTCAGTGCGCCGAATGGGTCGAGAACGGACTGGATGTCGGGGTCGCGCTGAACCTCTCGGCGATGGACTTGGCCAGCGGCGAGCTGCCCGACCTGCTGGCGCGCCACCTGGCGCACTACCGGCTCGACCCGGGCCGGTTGGTGCTGGAGATCACCGAGACCGCCGTGATGCGCGATGCATTGCGCTCGCTGGAGGTGCTCAACCGCCTGAAGGCCTGCGGCGTGCGGCTGGCGATCGACGACTTCGGCACCGGCTATTCCTCGCTGTCCCATCTCAAGCGCCTGCCCGTGGACGAGCTCAAGATCGACAAGTCTTTCGTCATCGGCATGGATGAAGACGAAGACGACGCCGTGATCGTGCGATCGACGATCGAGCTGGCCCACAACATGGGACTGAAGGTAGTCGCCGAGGGCGTGGAGACCGAGCGCACGCTGCAGTTGCTGCAGCACTATCGCTGCGACAGCGCGCAGGGTTACCTGATCAGCCGCCCGATGGTCGCAGCCGAGGCCACCGGCTGGCTTACCGAGGCCGCACGCCGTCGCGCGGCCGAGACAACCATGGCCTCCGCATGAAGCTTCTCGCCCGCCCCGGCTGCCTGCTCGCACTGGCCCTGCCCCTTGCCGCGCATGCCGGCGACGGCCGCCTGCTGGCCACCGGCGGAGTGACCGAGATCGAGGGCAGCGCCGGTGGTGGCCTGGTGCCATGGGCGGTACTGGCCGGCTACGGCACCCGCGAGCAGTCGGGCGCCACCGCGTTCCGTACCCGGCTCGATCTGCCCGACTACCGGCTCGACGCCTGGGGCGCCGCCTTCACCTGGCACAACCGGGTGGAACTCTCCGCCGCGCGCGACCGCTTCGACCTCGGCACGCTTGGCCAGGCGATCGGCGATCCCGGCGCGGCGCTGCGCCAGGACGTGTTCGGTGCCAAGCTCCGCCTCGCCGGCGACCTGGTCTATGGGCCGCTGCCGCAATTCTCGCTCGGCGTGCAGCACAAGCGCCTGCTCGACTTCACCATCCCGCACCTGGCCGGCGCGCGGCGGGATAGCGGTACCGACATCTATCTGGCCGCCAGCCAATTGCTGCTGGGTGCGGCCGCGGGATACAACCTGCTGTGGAACGTCACGCTGCGTTCCACAGCCGCCAACCAGTTCGGCCTGCTCGGCTTCGGTGGCGACCGTGGCGGGCGCAGGCTGGTCGGCGAGGGTTCGCTCGCCGTGATGCCCGATCCCCATGTGGCGGTGGGCGCGGAGTACCGTCAGAAGCCCGACAACCTGTCGTTCGCCCGCGAAAGCCATGCGTCCGACCTGTTCGTGGCCTGGTTCCCCTGCAAGCATGTCGCGCTGACGGCCGCCTATGTGTCGCTCGGCCCGATCGCCGGCCTGCGCAACCAACGCGGCTGGTATGTCTCGCTGCAGGGGAGTCTGTGATGAAACGCCATCTGAGCTGCCTCGCCACCGCACTCTTGCTGCTGGCCGGTTGCGCTAGCACACCGACGCGCAATCCCACGCTGTACGTGCAACTCGGTGGCCGCAACGGCATCGCCGCGATTACCGACCAACTGCTGGATGCCTTCGCCCGCGACCCGCTGGTGGCTCCCGCCTTCCGGCACGTCGACATCGGCCTCTTCCAGACCCACTTCACCGACTACCTCTGCCAGCTGGCCGAAGGGCCCTGCCGCTACACCGGCGACTCGATGGCCGAGGTGCACCGCGGCATGCACATCGACGAGGCGACGTTCAACGCCGTGGTGCAGGACCTGATCACCGCCATGAACCACCAGCACGTGCCAGTGCGCGTGCAGAACCGCCTGCTCGCCCGCCTCGCCCCGGAGCGCAAGGACATCATCTACCGCTGAGCGGCGGCCCAGGCCGCGCGGGCGCAGGGAGTCGCGCGACGGTGCATCCGATCCGGCGGCGTGCACGTAATCATCATGATCGGATATACCTCCCTGCCCGCACCTGCGGGGGTGGCAGCGACCGGTTGCAGCCCTGCCGTCGCCGTCGCGATGGCTGGCCGGACCGGACGCAACCGCACCCCGAGCAAGCCACCGCCAGCCATGCACGATACCGCCCTCGTCCTGTTCCGACGCGACCTTAGACTGGCCGACCAGCCTGCGCTCGCCGCAGCCTGTGCCGCGCACGAACGCGTTTTTCCGGTGTACCTGCACGCGCCGCACGAAGAGGCGCCATGGAAGCCCGGCGCGGCCAGCCGCTGGTGGCTGCACCGCGCGCTCGAAGCCTTGCAGCGAGGCCTGGAAGCACAGGGCGCCGCGCTGCACATCGCGCGCGGCGACAGCCTGCCCGCGCTGCGCGCGCTGATCGCCGTCAGCGGCGCCCGCACGGTGTACTGGAGCCGTCGCTACGAGCCTGTCGCGATCGCGCAGGACACCGCGCTCAAGGCGGCGCTGCGCGCCGACGGCATCGCCGTGCACAGCGCTCCCGGCAACCTGTGGTGCGAGCCGTGGCAGCTGGCCACGGCGGAGGGCCAGCCCTACCGCGTGTTCACACCGTACTGGCGCAAGCTGCGGGCGCAGTTGCCGGACGAGCCACCGTTGCCGGCGGCGCGCGCCCGTGGGTGGTTGCGCTTGCCCGGCAGCCTGCCGCTGGAGGCGCTGCAGCTTTTGCCACGGCTACCCTGGGACGGCGGCCTGGCCGGACAATGGCAGCCCGGCGAGGAGGGCGCGCAGGAACTGCTGGAGGTGTTCGCCGACGATGCCCTGGCCGGCTACGCGGACGGCCGCAACCTGCCCGCACGCCACGGCACCTCGCGCCTGTCGCCGCACCTGCATTTCGGCGAGGTCACGCCGCGTCAGATCCGACATGCCCTGCAGCTGCACGCCGAACGCATCGACGCGCGACGCCGGCCCGATCCCGAACCTTATCTGCGCGAGCTGGGCTGGCGCGAATTCGCGCACCACCTGCTCTACCACTTCCCCGACACGCCCAGCGAAAACTTCAACCCGCGCTTCGATGCCTTCCGCTGGGCCGACGACGATGCCGCCGCCCTGCACCGCTGGCAGCGCGGCCGCACCGGCGTCCCGCTGGTGGACGCCGGCATGCGCGAACTGTGGCACACCGGCTGGATGCACAACCGCGTACGCATGGTCGCGGCGAGCTTTCTCACCAAGAACCTGCGCCAGCACTGGCACCACGGCGCCCGCTGGTTCTGGGACACGCTGGTGGACGCGGACCTCGCCAACAACACGCTGGGCTGGCAGTGGGTCGCCGGTTGCGGCGCCGATGCCGCGCCGTATTTCCGCGTGTTCAACCCCTACTCGCAGGCGGCGAAGTTCGATCCCGAGGCGGCCTACCTGAAGCTCTGGCTGCCCGAGTTGGCCGCGTTGCCGGCGAAGCTGCTGCACGAGCCGTGGCGCGACCCGGCGGCACTCGCCGCCTGCGGCTATCCCGCGCCCATGGTGGACGTCGGCGCCACGCGCGAGGCGGCGCTGGACGCATGGCAGGCATTGCCGTCCCGCTGACCGGACCGCGCCGACGGGGCATCCAATCGGGCCGCCCCACCGTATGCACGAAGGCGGCAACGGGTGCCGCGCCACTGCCGGGTATCGACGTGAAACGCATGAGCACCATCCTCGCCATTGCCCTGCTGGCCATGCTCTCGCTGACGGCATGCGCGGGCACGACCGATCCGATCCCGCCGGTACACGGCGTGGACCTGTCCCGCTACATGGGCCGCTGGTACGTGATCGCCTCGATTCCCACCCGCTTCGAGCGCGGCGGCCACAACCCCGTGGAGACCTACAGCCGCAACGCGGACGGCACGATCTGCACCTGGTTCCGCCAGCGCCCCGGCAGTTTCGAGGCGCCGGTGAAGCTGATCCATTCCACCGCCAGCGTGGTGCCGGGCAGCGGCAACGGCGAATGGCGCGTGCGCTTCTTCGTGTTCCTGCGCACCCAGTATCTGGTCGGCTGGCTGAAGCCGGACTACAGCCAGGTGATGGTGGTGCGCGATGCACGCGACTACCTCTGGTACATGGCGCGCACGCCGCAGGTTTCCGACGCCGACTACCAGGCCATGCTCAATCGAGCCAGGAGCATGGGCTACGACGTCGCCAAGATCGTGAAGGCGCCGCAGCGCTGGCCGGAGAACAACCCGGATAGCCAGACCTTCGGCGGTACCTGCCCATGAGATACCTGATTGCGCTGCTGGCCTGGGCGATGCCGGCGGTGGCCTGGCTGTCCAACAGCGGACTGTTCGGGCCCACCAACGGCGCGATTTCCGACCGCTATCCGACCCTGATCGTGGCCGCTGGCTACGCGTTTGCGATCTGGGGCCCGATCTTCCTGCTGGACGTGCTTTACGGCACCTGGCAATGCCTGGACCGGCGGAACGACCCGGCCTTGCGGCGGATCCGGCCGTTGACGGCGGCGGGCTTCGCGCTGACCTCGCTGTGGATGGTGGTGTTCTCGCTGCAATGGTTCTGGCTAGCGCTGGCCATCATCTGGGGCAGCCTGGCCTGCCTGCTCGCTGCCGCATGGCAGGTCTCGCGCACGGCCCGGCATGCACGCGGTCCGTGGTGGCAATGGGTGCCGCTGTCGCTGCACGCGGGCTGGGTGTCGCTGGCGGTATTCCTCAACGTGGCGCAGGTGATCGTGGCCTTCCGCCTGCTCCCACTCGCACACATGCTGCCGTGGACGCTGGCGCTGTTCGCGCTGGCGGCCGGGCTGGTGCTGACTACCATCGCCCGCATGGCCGGCAACCCCTGGTACGCGTCGGCGGTGGTCTGGGGCCTGCTCGGCGTGTATGCCAGGCAGCATGTGTCAGACCTGGCTGGCGCCGGCGTCGCCGCATGGACCGCCCTGATCCTGGCCGGCGTGGTGGCGGCATGGTCGCTGAGGCACAGCCTCGGAATGCGACGCCAGCCATCGGCGCGCTTCGACTGACCGGCGCCATCCGTGACCGTGCTGCGCCTGCTGCTGGGCGACCAGTTGAACCCGCGACACGCGTGGTTCACGAGCGTCGATCCCGACGT
>JAJZGE010000110.1 GCA_021798675.1 Pseudomonadota bacterium
CCAAGGTACGCGCCGATTACGCCGACGTGCGCGAACGCCACCGCAGCCGCGGCCCGGGCAAGCAGCTGGTGCCGCTGGCCAGGGCGCGGGCGCAGCCGTTCCGCTGCGACTGGGCCGCCTATCAGCCGCCGCAGCCGCAGGCACCCGGCGTGAGCGTGTTCGACGACTACGACCTGGCCACGCTGCGCCCTTACATCGACTGGACGCCGTTCTTCCAGACCTGGGAGCTGGCCGGCCACTACCCGGCGATCCTCACCGACGCTGTGGTCGGCAGCCAGGCCAGCGAGCTGTTCCGCGATGCCCAGACGATGCTGGACCGGATCGTCGCCGAGCGCTGGCTCACCGCCCGCGCGGTGATCGGCTTCTGGCCCGCCGCCAGCACCGGCGACGACGTGGAGCTGTACACCGACAGCACGCGCAGCGAACGCCTGGCCACCCTGCACAGCCTGCGTCAGCAGGCCGAGAAACCCGCCGAACGCCCCGATTTCTGCCTCGCCGATTTCATCGCGCCGAAACAGCTCGACCGGCCCGACTGGATCGGCGGCTTCGCGGTCACCGCCGGCATCGGCATCGAGTCGCATCTGGCACGCTTCGAGGCCGACTACGATGACTACTCCTCGATCCTGCTCAAGGCGCTCGCCGACCGCCTCGCCGAGGCCTTCGCCGAGCATTTGCATGAGCGCGTGCGACGCGAGTTCTGGGGTTATGCGCCGAACGAGGCGCTGGACAACGCGGCGCTTGTGGCCGAGCAGTATCGCGGCATCCGACCCGCGCCAGGCTATCCGGCCTGCCCAGACCACACCGAGAAAACCACCCTGTTCGCCCTGCTCGACGTCACCGCCAACACCGGCATCACGCTCACCGAGGGCTTCTCGATGTACCCGGCCGCGGCCGTCTCCGGCTGGTACTACGCGCACCCGGACAGCCAGTACTTCGTGGTCGGCCGGATCGGCAAGGACCAGGTCGAGGATTACGCCCGGCGCAAGGGCTGGACGCTTGCCGAAGCCGAACGCTGGCTCTCCTCGCAGCTGGACTACGACCCCGAATGATCCCGCACCACCGCGCGGCAGCGACGCATGCTCATGGCACGCTGTCGCCGGTCACGCTGTTGCGGCGATGGCGCAGGTGAACTACCAGGTTGTAGGTCGACACGAATACCGGGAAAAAGTTGGAGAGGATGCCCACCGAATCGTTCTTGCCGACCACGAAGTACGCCAGCAGCAGCATGCTGCCCGCCACCGACAGCCACCAGAACGCCAGCGGCATCACCACCCGTTTGTACTTGCGCGTGTAGTACACCTGCACGAACCAGCGGCTGGTGAACAGCAGCGTGCCGGCATAGCCCACCGCCTTCCACGGCGTCAGATGAAACTGCTGCAGCGCATGCAGGATGGAGGCCAGGTGAGCGTTGAGGAAATCCATGGTGCACACTGCCGCAATGGGTGATCTGCCAGTTTAGCAAGCCGCCCCCCGACAGCCCGTTGCGAGCCGCAGCCACCGATCACAGGCATTGACCGAACGGCAGATCGCCCCTACTATTCCGCGCTCACGGCGGGCGGTTAGCTCAGCGGTAGAGCACTGCCTTCACACGGCAGGTGTCGCAGGTTCGATCCCTGCACCGCCCACCACACCTGGGATCTCTGCGATCTTTTCGAAAAGGCCTGGTCATGCGACCGGGCCTTTTTGCATGCTGTGCGACTGTCGAAGCCGTGGCAGCACGCTGACTGCCCGCTCACGCCGGCGCGTTGGGCAGGCTGAGCGTCACTGGCACACCGTTGAGCACGGCGTTGCCGGACAGCTCGTCGACCGCGCGCCTGCCGGTGATTCAGCGCGATGTCTTCGCGCATCGCCTCCGGCACCGCGTGCTCCGGATGGATCGCGCGCAGCGGACACTGGCTGAGGCAGGCATTGCAGTCGATGCACACCGCCGGGTCGATGCCGAGCATCTGCGGTCCTTCGCCGAATGCGTCCACCGGGCACGCCCGCGCGGTCCATACCTCATAGCGATGCGATCGCGCCGGCAATGCCTCAGTGCGGCGGCGGGGCGTGGCCACCGGCCAGCTGCTCCTGCGCCTGGGCGTGGGCAATCAGCAGGTCCAGGAAGCGCACGCGCGCGCTGCGGTAAGCCGCGTCGTGCGGTCCGGCGACGGCCGCCGCATGCATCGCGTCGTGGCTTTCGGTCAGCCCGGGCAGCGTGGCCCCGCTGCCCTGCAGGTAGCTGCCAGAAGCGCAGCCTGCGTGTGCGTGGCGCTGCCAGAAGACAGGGTCGGCGGGCAGCGCGCCGAATTGCTCCTCCCATTGCAGAGCGCCGGCCAGGGCACCCAGTGCGGTGCGCGGCCGCCAGGCATCTGGCTGCATGCGAAAGTGCTCCAGCCAGTCGATCAGCATGGCTGGCGGCATCGGCCGTGCCAGCGCGTAACCCTGCCCCAGATCCGCGCCCAGGATCGTCGCCGCCTCGATCAGGCCCGGCGTCTCCAGTCCTTCCACCACCACTTCCAGCGCCAGATCGTGGCCGAGCCGGATCAGCTGGCGGATGAAGCGCAGCGAGCGCAGCGGGTCGTCGGCCACCTGGCTGACGATCGCCTGGTCGATCTTGACCCGATCGAAGGGCCACTGACGCAGCCGGATCAGCGAGCTGTAGCCGGCGCCCAGATCGTCCTCGACGAGGCGGAAGCCGAGCGTCTTCAGCGCCTGCATGCCGGCCCTGGCCAGCGGCGCGGAAGTCTCCGCGCCAAGCGGCGATTCGAGGATCTCCAGCAGCAGCGCGTTCGACGGGCAACCGCCGCTGCGCAGCACCGCGGCCGCCACCTGCACATACCGGTCATCCTCCAGCGCGGCCGCGGGCGCGTTCACCGCCATGTCCAGCGGGTGTCCCTGCTGCGCCAGCTGCGCGCGGCAGCTGGCGGCCTGCTGCAGGCCCTGTCGGAACAGCACGACCAGCTCGTCGTCACCCAGCGCGGGCAGAAAGCGGCTGGGCAGCAGCAGCGTGCGGTCGTCGTCGCGCAGGCGGGCCAGCGCTTCCAGCTCCACCACGCAGCCATCGGCCAGTCGCACCACCGGCTGGTAGTGCATCTCCAGCGCATCGGTGGCGACGCTGGCGCGCCAACGCTCACGCACGAAGAACGGCAGCAGCTGGGTGCCCAGCCGCGGCGGCGCCAGCCGCGCCAGGGCGAGATCCAGCACGACCTTGATCTGCTCCACAAACGCGCGCTGATCCTCGCTCTGGAAACCGCCGGCGTAGCTGCTGTAGATCGTGAGGATCGCGGCCGGCATGCGCGGCAGCGGACACAGCGGTACCGCGATGCTGGAGACGATGCCCACGGTTGCAGCCACCGTTTGCCAGCTGGCCATGGCCGGATCGCTGGCATAGTGCACGCAGTGCTCGATAGCACCCGAGCGCCATGCACGTCCGCTGGGGCCACCGCCCTCCGGATGGCCGGCATTGACCCCGATGGACGCCGCCTCACCGCGACCGAGCGCGCGCAGATAATCGGCAAAGGCGGCCCCGGCCACCGCTTCGTAGGTCAGCTGGCCGGAGTCGTCCGGGCGACCGACTGCGCAGGCGGTGATCTCGTCATGCACGACAAGGATGTCGACCACGCCCTGGATCAGCTCCAGGTAGCTGTCGGCCGACCAGGCCTGCGCGTTGATCCGCGCCAGCAGCGCGACCCGCCGGCGTTGCAGTTCGCGCATGCTTTCGAGCTGCCACTGCTGCTCCAGCCCCAGACGCTGCAGCACGATGCCCAGTGCACGACGGTCGCGGCTGGCGCTGAAGCCCAGCGTGATCACCAGCAGATCGCGCAGCTGTTCGATGCCCTCCAGCAGCCACGCCTCCTCCACCCCGCAGGCGGCATAGAAGAAGCCCGAGCGTCGCGCCCGGCTGCGATGGTTGTCCGCATCCAGATCAGGCCGCAGCAGCGCCAGCAGATACTGCGCCATGCGCTGCTTGACCGCCTCCACGTCGCCGGCCGGCAGTGCCGCCAGCAGGTTGGTCGCGCCCGTATGCGCCAGCAACTCGGCGTGGTAGGAGCGCATCAGCGCCGGCAGCCGCGGGCTCAGCAGTTCCAGGCATGGCCGCAGCAGCGCTGCGGCCTGCTCGCCGTAAGGCGACAGCCCGCGCGCGCGCGGCTCGCCCGGCAGTTCGGTCGCCGCCTCCGGCGGCAGCAGCGACCACCAGCGCGTGCGCTGCTGCTTGTGCAGCTTGGCTTCGTACATGGCCTGGTCGGCGCGACGCAGCAGCTGCTTGCCCCTGGCGTCGCCGTGCGTGGGAAACAGCGCGATGCCCAGGCTCGCCGACAGCTGCAGGCTGCCGCCGTCGATCGCCATCGGCTGCTGCAACGCCTGCCACACCCGCTCGAGCAGACCGTCCAGATCGCGCTCGCGCTCCAGCTCCTCGAACACCAGCACGAACTCGTCGCCACCCAGGCGCGCCACGTAGTCCTGGCCGCGCAGGGCATCGCGCAAGCGCACTGCCACTTCGCGCAGAATTTCGTCGCCAGCGGCATGCCCGTAGCGATCGTTGATCGGCTTCAGATCGTCCAGGTCCAACAGGCCCACGGCCACCATCCGCGCATGCCGCTCGGCGCGGACCAGCACGCCGTCAAGGTGGTGATCGAGCGCGCGGCGATTGGGCAGTCCGGTGAGCGCGTCGTGCAGCGCCAGATAGGTCTGCCGCGCCTGCTCCTCGGCCAGCTGCCGACGCTGCTCGTGCTGCTTCAGGGCCAGACTGGCGGCGTCGGCTATCTCGTCCAGCAGCCGCCGCATTTCCGCATCGAAGGCATCCGGCTCCGCCGCGACCACCACGAACACGCCCACTGGGCGTGGCGTCATGCCGGTCTCGCTGGCGCGCGCATCGAACAGCGGCCAGCAGCCCACCGCACCCATCCCGGCCAGCGGCTCGCTGCGCCACGCCGGCGCCATGTCCGCGTGGTGGGCGGGATGCGTGCGCACCACCGGGACGCCACGCATCAGCGCCAGTGTGGGGGTATAGGCAGTCGCATCTGCCGCGACGCGCGGCGGCACCGGCAGCAGTTGCATGGCTGCGGCCATCGGTCCGGCCAGCGCGACCCGGCGCAGCAGGTTGTCGGCACCGGCATCCTCGCCATCGTCCAGGTAGACATCGACGGCCGCGGCTCCGGCAATCTCGACCAGCGCCTGCGCCAGCGTGCGGTAGACCGCCGGCGGATCGGGCTGGTCGAGCAGCGCGCGCTGGATCGAGCGCTGCGCGTCGCGATAGCGGCTCATGCGCAGCTCGCGCTCCAGCAACGCCTGGTGATCCCAGAAACGCGCCAGCTCGTCGGCCAGCCGCTGCGCCCAGTCGAGCAGATCATCGCCCAGCGCCGGGCCGGTGGCACCGGCATACGTTGCCAGCACCAGCTGGTCGCCATCGCGCGTGCCCGCCGCCGCCACGATGCACGAACCGAAGCCCTGGCTGCGCGCCGCCGTGCGCCACGGTGCGAACTCGGGCGCGTCGATCGGGGTGGCGCGGGCGCGTCCTTCGCGCAGCACGATGGCCACCGGGCCCTGGCCGCCCGGTTCATGCGCGTTGGCGCTGAGCTGCAGCGAAGCGGCATACGCCGCCGCCGGACCCGCCGCAGCGAGGATCTCCAGCCGGGCCTGTCCGGCCTCGCGACGCCCGATCCAGACCAGCGGCAGCTGCATGGTGGCAGCCAGAATCCGCGCCACCTCGCGCATTGCCAGCAGGCGGTCGTAGCCCGGTGCCGTATGCAGCAGGCTCAGCGTCTCCGCCACGCTGCGGTAGAAGCGCTCGCGCAGCTCGCCCGATGCTGGTTGCTGACTCATCATGACCGCCGCCTGCCCCTTGACCAGAAAACGACCGCCGCCCGGGCCAGCTCCCGCGCTTGCCACCGGCGACCCGGCCGACCTGGTCCCAGTTGCCAGATTAGCGCGTTCACCGGTACAGCGGATCGCCCCGGCGGAGCGCGGCGATGTCCGCACCGGGCACCGCCGCTATGCTGTGCCTTCGCGGCATCGGCCAAACCTTTACATGCTGGGCAGCAACGGATGACGGAAAACCCGGGCGCACTGATCGTCCATCGCGGCAGCCGCACGGAGCGGCTGGCCGATACGCTGGCCGGGCTGCTGGAGGCGCAGCGGCCGGCCAATCCGCTGGCCGCGCAGACCGTGGTAGTGGCGCATCCCGGGCTGCAGCGCTGGCTGCTGGGCCGTTTCGCGCAACGCCGCGGCCCGCACGGCAGCCACGGCATCGCCGCCAACTACGCGATGATCCTGCCGTGGCAATGGTTCGAGCAGACGGCGCGGCGCGTGCTTGGCGACGAGGCGCTGATCGGCGGCGCCTACCGGCGCGAGGTGCTGCGCTGGCGCCTGCTGACGGCGCTGCCGACGCTGGCCGCGCCGGAAGTCGGCGCCTACCTCGGCGGCGACGACGCCGCGAGGCGCAGCTTCCAGCTGGCCGAGCATCTGGCCGGCCTGTACACCCAGTACCTGATCTACCGGCCGGACTGGATCCTC